>CAZCPH010000094.1:0-2512 GCA_964500105.1 uncultured Mariniphaga sp.
GACAGGTTTTACGGAACAACCACCTATTATGTGAAAAACAGGCCTTCGGGCGAAAACCAGGGGCATCCGGCTGTGATTTTCGATAAAGATACCCGGGTAACCTACCGAAATACAAACACCATGTTTTATGACTTTAAAGGGATTCTTTCCGAAAATCACAAAATGAATTTGCTGGTTGGTCAGGAATATATTGCCGGACAAAGGGAAAATCACAACACAGTTGTTCATGGATTTCCGTTAACCTTTTCGTTTGCCGACGCAACCAAATTGTCGGCACAGGGTTCCGCCAATTCAATTGACAATTACCTGTATCCCGATGATTACATGTTGTCATTCTTTGGCCGTGTTAATTACGATTACAAGGGAAAATACCTGTTGAGTACCACTTTCAGGGCCGATGGTTCATCCAAGTTTTCTGAAGGCAACAGATGGGGATATTTCCCGTCAGCAGCTCTGGCATGGCGCGTTTCAGATGAATCGTTTATGGAAGGCGCCGGTTGGCTCGATGACTTAAAATTAAGATTAAGTTATGGTACAGCCGGGAACAACAGAATTCCTTCCGGACAGTTAGCTCAAACACTTGAGGTGAGAACAACAACCTGGGTAAATAATTTTAACAGCTACTGGGCAGGCACCTCCACAATGGCAAATCCCGATTTAAAATGGGAAACCACTGTAACCCGAAATGTTGGTATCGATTATACCATTCTTCGCGGAAGGTTGAATGGTTCATTTGAAGGTTATATCAATAATACCAAAGATTTGCTCATTCGTTTCCCGACCCCGGGAACAGGCTATATCGACCAGTACAGAAATATGGGAGAAACACAAAACAGGGGAGTGGAAGCACTGGTTAACTGGTTTGTGGTTGATAAGCCAAATTATGGTATTTCAGTTAGTGCCAATATTGGATTTAACAAAAATGAAATCAAATCACTTGGTTTAATGGAGAACTTTTCTGAAACATCGGGATGGGCTTCAACTGAAATTGGCGCCGATTACTGGATTGAAACAGGAGGTTCAGTTGGGAAAATGTACGGATATTTAAGTGATGGACGTTATGAAGTTTCAGATTTCGAGAGCTATACTGACGGAGTCTGGATTCTGAAGGGCGGAGTTGCCGATAATCAGGCTGTTATAGGTACTGTGCGCCCCGGATCAATGAAATTACGTGATTTAACCGGAGAGGGTATTGTTGATGTTTCCGACAGAACCATAATTGGCGATGCCAATCCATTGCATACCGGCGGCTTTTCGTTTAACGGAAGAGTTTACGGTTTTGATCTTCAGGCCTCTTTTAACTGGAGCTATGGAAACGATATTTACAATGCCAATAAAGTGGAATACACTTCAACAAGTAAGTATCATTCCCGGAATATGATTGATATGATGGAAGATGGTAAACGGTGGACAAACCTATTACCCGATGGAACTATAAGTAATGATCCTGCCCAACTTGCTGAAATGAACGCCAATACAACCATGTGGTCGCCATACATGGCAAGGTACGTATTCTCCGACTGGGCAGTTGAGGATGGTTCATTTCTGCGCCTAAATACGCTGACTTTGGGTTATACCTTACCCAAAACGGTGTTGAACAAAGCAAATATTCAGAACGTACGGTTTTATGTAAGTGGATACAATGTTCACACATGGACCAACTACACCGGGTTCGATCCGGAAGTATCAACACGAAGAAGAACTCCGCTTACGCCGGGAGTTGATTATTCTGCCTATCCCAAAAGCCGATCATTTGTTTTTGGAATGAATCTGAGTTTCTAATACATAAAAAAGTAAACAATGAAAAAGTTAATATATAGTATAATCATAATCTTTTCACTGACAACAGTGATGAGCTCCTGTGAGGATGTATTGGAAGCGCCTACCAAATCCTCACTCGACGAGTCGGTTATCTTTTCAAATCCAAGCCTGGCTGAAGGTGCGGTTGCCGGAATAATCCATTCTTTTGCCGAAACCAATTCCTATCGCGGAAGGTACATTTTGTTTTATGGCATGAATACTGACTGCGAGGTGCGCAACGGATTGAGAGATGTCACGCATGAAGGTTCAAAGCTGGTAAATTACAATACAAATGTAAACAACAGCCAGATGAACACCGAAAACAATGCCTGGGCTATGTTTTACCAGGGTATAGAACGAGCAAACATTGCAATACGTGGTTTGCGTAATCACGGCGATGTGGAAAACAATCCGCAACTGGCTCAGTTGCTGGGCGAGGTTCTTACGCTAAGGGCAGTGGTTTATAACGATTTAATGAAAGGCTGGGGCGATGTACCGGCACGGTTTGAACCGGTAAACTCTGAAACCGTTTATTTGCCAAGAACTGACCGGGATATTATCTACAAACAACTCCTGGCCGACCTGGAAGAAGCTGCTGAACTGGTGGCATGGCCGAATGAAACAGCAAGAACCCGTTCGACCGAAAGAGTGAACAAAGCATTTGTTAAAGGGCTGAGAGCACGTCTTGCACTGGCTGCCGGCGGATACGGAC
>CAZCPH010000094.1:2522-10171 GCA_964500105.1 uncultured Mariniphaga sp.
GATAAAATGTATGCCATTGCCAGACAGGAGTGCCTCGACGTGATAAACAGCGGAACCTGCAGTCTGGAAACTTTTGAAGGTGTATTCAGGTCGCTCCACAACGAACAGTTCACTACCGGACGGGAAATTCTTTGGGAAATTCCGTTCAGCGAAGGACGCGGACGTGTTATTTTTGACCTTGGCGTGCGACATACTACCGTGGACAAATATACCGGACAGAACAGGGGAGGAAACAATGGTCCCAATCCCATTATGTTCTATGAATATGATGTGGATGACACCCGCCGCGATGTCACCTGTGTACCGTACGAATGGACCGATGGAGTTCAGGTTCCCACAAACAACGGGAGATGGATGTTTGGAAAATACCGTTACGAATGGCTGCCCAGAAGGGTTACTTCTACCAACGACGATGGTTTGAACTGGCTCTACATGCGCTATTCAGATGTATTGCTGATGGCTGCAGAAGCCATTAATGAACTCGAAGGACCGGGCGCGGCAGCTCCCTATTTAAGGCAGGTACGCGAACGTGCATTCCCCGAAAATCCGGAAAAAGTAGATGCATTTATGGCACAGGCTACTGCAAGCAAAGAAGCTTTTTTCAATGCAATTGTAGATGAACGCGCCCTTGAATTTACGGGTGAAATGCTGAGAAAAGGTGATTTGATTCGCTGGAATTTGCTGAGCACAAAACTCAATGAAGCAAAAGTAAAATTGCAGCAGCTTGAAAACCGTGAAGGAAAATATGCCGACTTGCCGGAAAGAATTTATTATCAGACTGGAAGCGATGGTGAATCGGTTGAAATTTATGGTTTGAATTACGGCGATACCGACGAAATCGGAGCTTCGCTGGGATACGAATCGAACAAAACATGGGTTATCACCTCATCCAGCGAAACGACTACTTTCTGGGATGCTCTTTTCCTGCGTGATCCTGACCAGCAACAATACTGGCCTGTTTGGCAGGTATTTATCGACACCAGCAATGGTATGTTGAACAACGATGGTTTTAACTTTTAATCGGAAACCACAAAAATTTGAACAATGAATAAAATAGTAAAAAAATTCATGTATATAATGGGCTTTACTGCGGCGATATTTGCTGCCGGATGCTCAGACGATATCGATCCTGAAATAATCAGTTTGGAAGTGAGCAGGCTATTTTCGCCTGTTGACCTCGAAGCACGTATTGTAAATAAAACTTCTGTGCGGTTGCAGTGGACGGAAGTGGATAAAGCAGAAAGTTATAATGTGGAAGTTTATGCCAACGGGGCAGAAGATTACAGCGGAAGTCCCATTCGGACAGTAACCGGCGTATTATATAGTCAATTGCCGGTAATCATTACCGGATTTGCAGGAGAAACCGAATATTCTGTTCGTGTTCAGGCTGTTGGTGAGGGAATTAGTGATTCCAAATGGACCAGCACTGTTTTTATAACCGATGCCGAACAGATTCTTTTCCCGGTAGATCCGGAAGAGATTACACCGTTTACTGTTACTTTAAGATGGCCAGCGGGCGAAGTTGCCACTTCAATTGTGGTGATGCCAGGAAATATTACCCATACGGTTACAGCCAGCGAAATTGCTGCCGGCGCTGCTGAAGTTACCGGATTAAGCAGCGAAACCGAGTACACTGCCCGACTGTTGAATGGTGAAAGCACACGCGGAACCGCAACGTTTACCACATTGATTGACATTGGTGATGCCATTCTGGTTACTGCAGAAGACAATTTAACGGAATTTCTTGATGCTGCAGAAGATGGTGATTCCTTTGTTCTCTTCCCGGGTGAATATAGCCTTGGAAGTTATTCAATTACCAAATCTGTTAAAATTGCCGGATTCAAGCCAACCGAGAAACCGGTAATTTATGGCCAACTTACTTGTGGTAGCACAGTTGCCTCCGTTGAACTGAAAGATCTTGTTTTCCGCGGAAATGAAGATCCTTCTTCCGTTGCAGGACAATTTTTCAATACAGCAACAGGATGTGATTTAGGTTCACTCACCATCGACGGATGTGAAATAAGTGATTACCGGAATAACTTTATTTACAACAATGCAGGAGGTACCTATGGAACCATCAGTATCCGAAACAGTTATGTATATAATATTGAAGGTGGTGGCGGTGACGGAATCGATTTCAGAGGTGGTGCTATTTCTGCACTAACGGTTGAAAATTCCACATTTGCCAATGGTTTCCGAACCTTCCTCAGAATGCAGGTTGCCTGTGATGTAACTTTTGACAATTGTACTTTTTACAGAGTTTCCATTGTTAATAATTCCAATAACAACGGGTTATTCCGCATGAACGGTGCTGAAGGCCGTTCATTCAGCGTAAAAAACAGTCTTTTCGTCGAAACGGGGGTAGAAAATCCTGACAGTCCGCAGGTTGGAAACTTTTGCAGACAGGAATCCTATATGGTGGAATCACCGGTTTATTCAAACAACAATATTTTTAGTGGTTATAACCTGCTTGCCGGGTTGTACACAACAGCCTCACAAATTAGTGCCACAGAGCTGGATCCTGGTTTTGTTGACCCGGAAAACGGGAATTTTAAAGTAACAAACGAAGATTTAATCTTTTACCGGATTGGAGATCCCAGATGGCTGGATTAACAAGGGTAGTTGTTCAAATAATAAAACTGTTTTAAAAAAAGCTCCGGGAATCGAAAAAATCTCCCGGAGCTTTAATCCGTAACAGAGATAAAGTTCAAGATATCTATTTTTACAGGTTAATTATTCAGTTTTTAAAATGTGATATTTTATGAGAGTTCAGGTTTTTTACTTAAAAAGCATCTTGCTTTTTGTTTTGGTTTTTTTAGCCTTTTTGCCGCTTTTAGCTCAGGTTCCTGCATTTCCTGGCGCTGAGGGTGGAGGTATGTTCACCACCGGCGGCAGGGGAGGAAAAGTGATTTTTGTGGAAAACCTGAATGACAAAGGAAACGGAAGTTTCAGAAAAGCTATTGAAGCTGAAGGGCCACGAACAATACTATTTAAAGTCTCCGGAAATATAGAGCTTTCAAAACCCATTTACATCAAAAACGGTGATGTAACCATCGCAGGACAGAGTGCTCCGGGAGATGGAATTTGCCTGGTAAACTATGGGGTTGAAATTGAAGCAGACAATGTAATCATGCGTTTTATTCGGGTAAGGCCCGGGCAAAAATCCAATGAAGAACTGGACGCCATTTCAGGAATTCGCATCAAAGATATTATTATTGACCACTGCAGTTTTAGCTGGGGAACTGACGAAGCAGCTTCGTTTTATGAGACCGAAAATTTTACGCTTCAATGGTGTATTGTAAGTGAAAGTCTCGACCAGTCGGTACACAGTAAGGGAAATCATGGGTATGGCGGAATCTGGGGCGGTAAAAATGCAACATTCCATCACAATTTGATTTCAGATCACACCAGCCGCAATCCGAGGTTTCATGGGTCCCGTTACAATAACAATCCCGATTCTGAGCAGGTAGATTTCAGAAACAATGTTATTTACAACTGGGGCCACAACAGCATTTACGGTGGGGAAGAAGGAAACTACAATATTGTAAATAATTACTTTAAGTACGGTCCAGCCACCGAAAAAGATGTAAGAAACAGAATTCTCGATCTCACCCAATCTTTTTTCAATGCAAAGTACAATAAAGATACCCTGGGCGCCGGTAAATTTTTTATTGACGGCAATGTGATGGAAGGATATCCGGAAGTAACAAATGACAACTGGGGGAAAGGGGTTCAGGGAAAAGGTGTGAATGAGAAAACCAAAGCCTGCTCAAAGCTTCAGCATCCTATACCTTACGCTCAAATAAAAACCGAAACTGCCGAAGAAGCTTTTGGCGCTGTTTTGCACTCAGCAGGAGCTTCCCTCCGGAGAGATTTTGCCGATAAACGGATTATTGATGAAACCAGCACAGGGCAGGAACAGTTTGGAACAACATTTTCGGGCGGAGGAAAAGGAATTATTGATTCGCCTGAAGAAGTTGGCGGCTGGCCTCTGCTCAAACAGGAAAAAGTTCCGGAAGACTCCGACAAAGATGGGGTACCCGATGAATGGGAAACGGCCCACGGCCTCAATCCCAATGATTCTGCTGATGGCAATACATTTACGCTGGATGAAAATTACACCAACCTCGAAGTCTGGCTGAATTCGCTGGTTAAGCATATTATACAATAGACAAAAAACTTCAGAAAGGAGAATTTATGAGAAAGATATACGGATTGATTGGCGGAGTTTTAATTGTCTTGCTTTTTGTTGTAGATATGGCGCAGGCTGAAGTTTTTATATTCAGCCGGACCGGCAACGGCAGTTGGGACAACATTGCCAATTATACACCTTCGCGAATGCCGGTGGCTGGCGATACGGTGATTTGCGAAGAAGAAATTGAAACCACATCAACGGTGTTTGAGGCAGAAATTTTTATCAGGGGAGCAGGCAGTCTCCGGTTGCGGGGAAACCACAAATCAACCGGAATAATTCATCTGGAAGGCGGAACATCAATCCGCTACAACACCGGAGGTTCGGGAATGTCGCTTGATGCACCAATTAATGCTGATGGCAATATTTTTCTCCTGATGGAAAGCGATAATGCCGGAGGAAGTGTTTTAACGCTTTCAGGGCCGGTTTCAGGAAACGATACGATTAATGTTGTAAACAACGGAAAAGGAGTTCCCAATACAGGGAAATTGTTGCTCACAGGAGATAATATCAATTTTACCGGTACCTGGAATCTGGCAGCTCTCAGCATCAAATATCCTGAAAATCCTGAATATGTTTCGCTGGCTGAAGGCAATAGTGAAAATGCTTTTGGAAAGGGAAAAATAGTTGTTGCACACAACAATAAAGTTATTTTTAACCATCAGAACGCGGTTGCAGGCACGTTGAATCTGGAACTTGCTGATGATGCTAAAGTTGTGTTGCAATCGAATACGTTTGTTTCAGAGTTTGTACTTAATGGCGCCCAAATGCCCGACGGGCAATACTCCGCTTCAACCGATGCATCGGTTTACGAAGGTGCAGGTATTTTATTGGTTGGAGACAACACACCCGAGCCGGAACAGTTGCCGGCATTTCCTGGTGCCGAAGGACACGGGAAATACGTAACCGGAGGACGTGGCGGCAGGGTTATTTATGTAACAAACCTTAATGATGACAACAATGAAGGCTCTTTAAGGTACGCCATAACCCAGACCGGACCGCGAATTATCCTGTTCAAAGTCTCGGGAAATATTCAGTTAAAAAGCAATTTGAATATAAACAACGGCGATGTTACCATTGCCGGACAAACAGCTCCGGGCGATGGCATTACTCTTCGCGATTACACGGTTTATGTGAATGCCGACAATGTAATCATCCGGTATCTTCGTTTCCGGATGGGAGACGAAACCAATCAGGTTAACGACGCCATTTGGGGAAGAAACAGGAAAAACATCATCATTGACCACTGCTCAATGAGCTGGTCAACCGATGAAGTGGCCTCATTTTATGACAATGAAAATTTTACCCTGCAATGGTGCATTTTGTCTGAAAGTCTCCGGAATTCTGTTCACAACAAGGGACAGCACGGGTATGGAGGAATCTGGGGCGGAAGAAAAGCCTCCTTTCACCACAACCTGCTGGCACATCACGGTAGCCGGAATCCCCGTTTCAACGGCAGCCGTTATTCAAATCAGGCAGAAAATGAACTGGTAGATTTCAGAAACAATACCATTTACAACTGGGGTAGCAACAGTTCTTATGCCGCGGAAGGTGGCCGGTACAATATGGTAAACAACTACTATAAAGCCGGACCCGCCACATCGTCAAACAGAGGAAGAATTTTACAACCGTATGCTGATGACGGCTCCAACAGCCAGCCTGCAGGCACATACGGCACTTTTTACATTGCCGGAAATATTGTTACAGCCAGTGAAACAAATACAAACAACAACTGGCAGGGTGTAAATATGCACTCCTCGTTCAATACTTATGCTCCCGGCACCACACTTAACGATATACAATCAGGTGTTGAATTTGACAAAGGTGAAGTTACAACACATTCTGCGCAATTTGGTTACGAAAAAGTGCTTGAACTGGCTGGTGCAAGCTTCTTTCGCGACGAGATTGATTCCCGCATTACAAATGATGTCTCCACCGGAACAGCAACGTTTACCGACGGAGGAAACGGAAGCACAAACGGATTAATTGATACCCAGGCGGCAGTTGGCGGGTGGCCCGAACTGTTCTCCACAGAAGCACCGGCTGATTCGGATAACGACGGAATGCCGGATTTCTGGGAAGACGCAAACGGTTTGAACAAATACGATTCCGACGATGCCCTGTTAACCACCGTTGACGGCAAATATCCCAATGTGGAAGCTTATATCAACAGTCTGGTAGCAGATATTACGGCAAGTCAACTGGAGGAAGGACCGGTTTCCAACGCCGTTAGAATCTTCTCTGCTGTGCCTGAACCGGAAATAGTATTCAACTCCATTACCGGCAAACTCGAAATTAATCACCATAGCAAAATACAACTGGTGCAGGCTTTTAGCATAACAGGGGCTAATCTGTTTTCTGTTCCTGTTAACGATTACAATACAGAATTGGTCGTCAAAGAGAAAGGCATTATTCTGATTCGGATAATCGATGAAAACCAGAATGGGTTTAGCAAAAAAATTGCCGTTCATTAATCATTGAAAGTCCGGTTGAAAAAAGTAAAACATGAGTAAAATGAAAAATATAAAAGCAACATCTTTTCTGTTATTTGCAATTCTTTTTAGCGTGTGCAGCTGTGCCCAATCCAGGGTGCAAAATGCAAAGCCATATTTTGATGTTTACGAAGGTCTTGAATTTGATATGCCCCGTGTTCAGGAACCTGCTATACCTCAGAATTCGGTTAATATTAAAGACTTTGGAGCTGTTAGCGGTGGTCAGGTTTTGAACAGTAATGCGTTTGCCGATGCGATTAATGCAGTTTCTGAAATGGGTGGGGGAAAAGTAGTTATTCCCGCCGGAATCTGGCTTACAGGTCCCATTATTCTGAAAAGTAATCTGGAACTTTATACCGAACCTGGCGCTGTGGTCATTTTTTCAGACAACAAAGACCTCTATCCGGTTATTGAAACCAGTTTTGAAGGGCTGGACACCTGGCGTTGTATTTCGCCCATTTACGGAAAAAATCTGGAAAACGTTGCCATTACGGGTCATGGTGTATGGGACGGTTCGGGCGATGCATGGCGGTTTGTCAAAAAAAGCAAACTTACCGCCAATCAGTGGAAAGAGCTGGTGGCTTCGGGTGGCGTGGTAAACGAAAAGGGGAACGAATGGTACCCTTCGGAACAGTTCAAAAAAGCGCAGGAGTCGGCAAATATGAACGTTCCTGCGGGACTGACAACCAAAGAGGAATACGAAGCCATCCGTGATTTTTTGCGTCCGGTAATGGTGAGCATTCAAAACAGCAAACGGGTGCTGTTCGATGGCCCTACCTTTCAGAATTCACCGGCCTGGTGCATTCATCCGCTAATGGTTGAAGACCTGACGGTGAGAAATATAACTGTCCGCAATCCGTGGTACTCTCAAAACGGCGACGGGATTGATATTGAATCCTGTAAAAATGTAGTGGTTTACAATTCCAGTTTCGATGTCGGCGACGATGCCATTTGCATTAAATCGG
>CAZCPH010000095.1:0-9873 GCA_964500105.1 uncultured Mariniphaga sp.
AAATGCCATTACCACGGCAGTTTAATTGACGGAACAGTTTTCGACAGCTCTGTTGAACGCGGTCAGCCTGCGGTTTTTCCGGTTAACGGAGTTATTCAGGGGTGGGTGGAAGCACTGCAACTCATGTCTGTTGGATCAAAGTGGCGGCTTTTTATTCCGCCGGAACTGGGCTATGGAGAACAGGGTGCCGGTGGTGTTATTGGTCCCAATTCTACGCTTGTTTTTGATGTTGAATTATTGGAAATCGTATAAATATTTATTAGTTATTGAGTTATGAGAAAAAGTTTAATCTATTTGCCGGCGGTTTTATTACTAATCGTTGGTATGAGTTGTCAACAGACAGGATCTGTAAAAGATGTAAAACTTGAAACTGAAGCAGATTCGGCAGGTTATGCAATTGGAATTTTAGTAGGAACAAACAACAAACAACAAGTTGAAAATGCTCCGGGTGGTGCAGACATAAATCTGGATGCTATGGTTGCTGCTTTTAGTGCAGCGTCGAAAGGCGAAGAAGGCGCCATGACCACAGAACAAGCCGACCAGATTATCAGAAGGTTTTTTGAATCTGCCGGAGAGAAAGAAGGACAGTTGAACCTTGAAGCCGGAAATGCATTTCTGGAAGAGAATAAATCACGCGATGGCGTGAATACAACTGCCAGTGGTTTACAATACGAAGTTATAACAGAAGGCACTGGCCCAAAACCAACAGCCGACGACAGAGTACGTGTTCATTATCACGGAACTTTAATCGATGGTACTGTTTTCGACAGTTCAGTTGATCGTGGCGAACCTGCCGTTTTTGGTGTTACCCAGGTAATCCCGGGCTGGACTGAAGCATTACAGCTGATGCCGGTTGGTTCGAAATGGAAAATCTACCTGCCTTCAGGCCTTGCTTACGGCGAACGCGGTGCAGGTGCTGATATTGGTCCCAATACCGCTTTGATTTTCGAAGTGGAATTACTCGAAATTGTTGAAGAATAGAACGTTGAAATTTTTTGAATAAAAAACCCTTTGTATCATAACGTACAAAGGGTTTCTTTTTTTATTTTCGCTTTATGAGTTTACAGGTAAAAGGAAAAATACAAAAAATTCTCCAGCCTGAGTCTGGAGTCAGCCGTGCAGGCAACGAATGGAAAAAACAGGAGTTCGTGATTGAAACCGATGAACAGTTTCCGAAAAAAGTGTGTTTTACGCTTTTCAACGATAAAAACGCTTTACTTGAAAAGGTAGCAGAGGGCGACGAGGTTGAGGTTTCTTTTAACCTCGAATCGAGGGAATTTAACGGAAAATGGTACCACAACATCAACGCCTGGAAAATAGACAGGGTTTCTGATGAGGGAAATTTTCCTGAACCGCCACCGGAATTCAGACCTGAAGATATTCCGCCGGAACCTGAAGACGATGGTGGTGACGGACTGCCATTTTAAATTTTAAAACCGGGTTTAAACCTATAAAATAGTTACGATGAGTCTTTCCAGAAGAAAATTTTTAAGCCGTTCGGCAGTCGGAGCAGCCGCACTGGCAAGCATTCCGGCCATTGTTTCGGCTAGTATTGCTCCGGCAGGTAAAAAGAAATCGAAAAAATATTCCCTGTTTCAAGAAGGAAGTACAGTCCTTTTTCAGGGCGATTCCATAACCGATGCCGGCCGCGAAAAAGAAAAAGAACTGCCCAATAATTCCCGTTCTTTTGGTTCAGGATATGCATTTCTGGCGGCTTCGGCATTAATGAATGAACTTGCAGAACTGAACCTGACGCTTTACAACAGGGGAATCAGTGGCAACAAGGTTTTTCAGTTGGCCGACCGCTGGCAAAAAGACTGTGTCGATTTGAAGCCGGATGTATTGAGCATTCTTATTGGTGTGAATGATTACTGGCACAAACGTAACGGCAATTACGACGGCACCGTTGAAATCTACGAAAACGATTACCGGGCTTTACTGAAACGAACAAAAAAGGAATTGCCCGGGATTAAACTGGTGATTTGCCAACCGTTTTATGTGCTGAACCCTTCTGCGGTTGATGAAACCTGGGTGGAACCAATGAAAGGATATCAGGCTTCTGCGAAAAAAATTGCAAAGGAATTCGATGCCATTTGGGTGCCTTTTCAGGATGTTTTTGATGAAGCGGTGAAACATGCGCCGGCGACCTACTGGACCGGCGACGGGGTGCATCCGTCCATGGCCGGTGCACAGCTAATGGCCGAGGCCTGGCTCAGGGCAGTGGAATAGAAAAGAGACAGTCAATTTTACCTGGCTGCCTCTTTTGATTATGCCCAAAACATACCGTCATGATAACCCGGTTGCATCCAGGGCAGTTTTTTGCTGTTGTAAAATGGCTCCAGTTCAGCACGCAATTCCTGCATTCGTTCATCGGAAAGTGGTTTGAATGACTGCAGCGTTGCAATGTTTTTATTCAGAACATCCAGATTGTCGATGCCAATAACAATGGCTGTGACATCTTTCAGGCTTAATGCATATTTCACCAGTTCGTTGGGATCAAGTCCGTTAACTGTTTCCCTCGGACGAATTACCTTCATAGCCAGAACACCCATTCCTTTTTTTGCTGCAAACGGAACCGGTTGTTCTTCAAACGGCTGATTTCCCTGTTGCTGGTGGTTCAACGCAATCAGCATAGTATCGAAATCGTACATCTCGGCGGCCAGTTTCATGGCCGACGCAGAGGTGTGCCCGGTAAATCCGATGTGTTTGATCACTCCTTCTTCCTGGAATTTTTTAAGAACCGGCAGCACACCGTCGGCAGCACCAAACTGCCTGACTTCTTCTTCGTTGGTTACGCTGTGTACCTGGTACAAGTCTATGTAATCAGTCTGTAACCTTTGCAGGCTGGTTTCAATGGTCCGTTTGGCATCGTCGCCATTTCGCTCTTCCACTTTGCTGGAGAGGAAAACCTGGCTTCTGACTGATTTCAAAATCTTTCCAATGCGCTCTTCACTGCTTTGTTCTGCATTTCTGTAAGACGCGGCAGTATCCCAGTGATACAAACCTTTGCTGAGCGCAGTTTCCAGAATTTCAAGTCCTTTTTCTTCATCAACGGCCATAAAGCGGCTTCCCAAACCCATTACCATACGCGGTATACGAACCCCTGAATTACCCAGAACAGCTGTTGGCAATCCCTTTGCATCGTATGGGGAAGAAGAGCATGCGGCAGTTGGGGCAATTACAACTCCGGCTGTTACGGCTCCGGTAGTTTTAATAAAATCCCTGCGGGAAAAATCTTTCTTTTTCATGTTTTTTAGTTTTAACGGGAAATATTATTAACAGCTAATTTACAGCTTTTCTGTAAATTACAATTCAAGTTTCAGGTTGTTCAATTTTTCGTTTATCAATTTCATTTCGTCGCATGAAACGGTCAGTTCTGCAGCTTTAATATTTTCAAGTACCTGTTTTTCAGTGCGGGCTCCGGCCAAAACGCAGGTTATACCGGGGCGGTAAAGTGTCCAGCGGATAACAAGTTGCGCCAGTGTCGCATTTTTATCGTCGGCAATGGGCTTTATTTCTTTCAGAAACCGATTGATAAGTGAAAGATTTGGTTCTTTGAAAAAAGGCGTGTTTGGCCGATGGTCGCCTTCGCTAAATTTGTAATCAGACGTGATTTTTCCGGTGAGAATACCTCTTTGCAGCGGACTGTAAGCAATTATTGCCTTATTGTTGGCAATGCAATATGGTACCAGCTCTTTTTCAATATCACGCAAAACCATGCTGTAGGGTACCTGGTTGGATGCCAGCCTGAAAAAAATGTCTGCTTCAGCCATTTGTTCTGCCGAATAATTGCTAACCCCACCGGCTTTTATTTTGCCTTGCCTTTTTAAAATATCAAGTGCTTCCATGGTTTCTTCCACCGGCGTGTGGCTGTCGGGCCAGTGTTGCTGAAAAAGGTCTATGTAATCGGTACCCAAACGTTTGAGTGAGTTCTCGCATTCTTTTATAACGCTTTCTTTTGTTCCTAAACGGTAAACAGAAATCTTGTTGCCCTGGTTGTCGGTGGTATTTTCTATGTGTTTGTTGGGTGTTTCAATATCCCAGCGCAAACCAAATTTTGTGAGAATCTGAACTTTGTCCCTTTTCCCCTGAATGGCTTTTCCCACATACTCCTCACTTTGTCCAAATCCGTAAACCGGCGCGGTGTCAATGGTTGTCATACCGTTGTCGATGGCACTTTGGATGGCGCGGATTGACTCGTTTTCTTCTGCTCCGCCCCAAAACCAGCCGCCAATGGCCCAGGCGCCAAACGTGATTGGAGTTATTTTTACATCGGTTCCGGGTAATTTAATTTTTTCCATGTTTTATTGGTTTAAATGATTAAGATATTCGTTGTTTACATTCACCCCTAACTGAATTGCCCGTTCGGCATCCTTTAATGCATTTGCCTTGTCTCCCATGGCATTCAGAACTAAAGAGCGATTTAGGAAATAAGCTCCTTTTGAGGCATCCAGCCTGATGGAACGATTGAATTCTGCCAATGCTTTATCGTTGTTTCCCAATCTGAAATAGCATAACCCAATTGTGTTGATTACATCAGCATCGTTGGGTTTTACCGCAAGGTATCTGTTGAAATCTTCAATCGATTTTTCGTATTCCTGCATCTGAAACCAGACAAATGCCCTGTTTGAAAGCGCGTTGGAGTGCAAAGGTTCCAATTCAATCGCCTTGTTCAAATCATTCAAAGCTTTTTCCCATTCCTGCTTCATTCCAAATGCAGCTCCCCGGTTGGCCAGTGCATTTACATGATTGGGCTCCAGTTCAATGCATTTGTTGTAATCAGCAAGAGCTTTATCTATTTCCCCGTGATCGAAATAAATTTTTCCCCTGTTGTTATAGGGTTGGGCTTTGGTGGGTTCG
The DNA here is from genome assembly GCA_964500105.1 of uncultured Mariniphaga sp. Lineage (GTDB taxonomy): Bacteria > Bacteroidota > Bacteroidia > Bacteroidales > Prolixibacteraceae > Mariniphaga. Next base: position 4,861 of record CAZCPH010000095.1, read on the forward strand.
AGTTGAATTGCTTTGTTGTAATTTTCAAGTGCCTGATCGGGCAGGTTCTGCCGGCGTAAATAATGGCCAAGATTATTGTAGGGCAGCGGAGTATTTGGATATTTTGCAATAACATCGGTCCAGAGGGTTTCACTGTTCTGCCACACTTTCATCCGGTTAAACGTGATTGCGGTGAATAAAAGAAGGTAAATAACCAGAACTGAATTGATGATTGATCGCTTTTCGGAGAATTTTTCAGTTGTCCACTCTACTGCTTTTGCAAAAATTAAAAACAACCCGATATACGGAATGTAAGTAAAACGGTCGGCCAGAAAACCCTGTCCGGCACCTACAACCTGCAAAAGAAATGCAATGTTGAACAGGAAAAACAAAATGCCGAACGTAAGCGTCTTATTCCATTTGAATTTGAAAACCGGAAAGGCAACTACTGCAAGTGCCGGAATCATACTGAGGTAAAATATGGCCGAAATTTTCTGCGGGTAGGGGTAAAGTGCCGACATTTCCCAGGGGATAATCGATTTAATCACATAAACCATAAAGGAATAACTTCCAATGAATAACCGTTGAACAAGTGGAAATGAAGTGCCGGTATCCAGTGAGCCCTGTTGTCGTAAAAACCAGATGCCAGCAACTCCGGTAGCCAGTGCCAGCAGAAAAAAGGGAACTTTTTCTAAAATCAGTTTTCGGTCGGTTTTCCTTGAAAACCAGTAATCAATTAAAAGAAGGGTAGGAGCCAGCGCAACCGCCTGAATTTTCGAAAGCAGAGAAAGGATAAAAAAGCCCAGAGATAAAACAAAAAACAGATTTTTCTTTTTTATCAAATAGTTAGTATAAAAGAAGAGCGATAATAAAAAGAAAGCGCCAAAAAGCACATCTTTCCGTTCGGTTACCCAAACCACCGATTCCAGGCGCATGGGGTGAATTCCGAAAAGCAAAGCAACAAGAAAGGAAACCAAAAACGAAAGTCCCATTTTGCGTATCAGCAGAAAAACAAGTAATGTGCACAACACATGCAGCAGAACGTTATTCAGGTGATACAGAAATGGTTTTTCGCCAGCTAATTTATATTCCAACGCAAAGGTGAGTGTAGTTAACGGATTGTAGTTTCCGATAACATGGTCGCTAAAAATTCCGTTGATATCGAAATGGATGACATTTTCATTTTCGTAAATATTGACGTCGTCGTCCCAGTTTACAAAATCATATTTGAGTGATGGAGAAAAAAGCAGAAACGTAAAAAAGCCAAGAAATAAACCGCCCCAAAACCATTTTGTTGTTTGGCTTTCCTGTTTTTTTTTGATTTTTTTATTCAGTTTTTTCTTGTTTTGGTTCATGGCAATTTTAAGTGTTAGCTGATTGAACTCCAGTCGAATTCAGTTTGTTTTGTTGCTTTCAGGTTTTCAAGCAGTACCCGGTTTTCTTCTTTTTGCAGAAAAGGATCTCCCGAAAGAACTTCGGAGGCCACGTCGCGCGCCAGTTTCAGAATTTCACCGTCTTTACCCAAATTGGCAATTTTCAGGTCGAAGCCGATTCCACTTTGCTGTGTTCCTTCCAGATCGCCTGGCCCGCGAAGTTTCATGTCCACTTCGGCAATTTCAAAACCATCGTTGGTGCGCACCATGGTTGCCAGCCGTTTGCGGCTTTCGTTGCTTATTTTGTACGACGACATCAGAATGCAGTACGATTGCTCAGCGCCTCTGCCGACTCGTCCGCGCAACTGGTGTAATTGTGACAAGCCAAACCGTTCGGCGCTTTCAATTACCATTACCGAGGCATTGGGAACATCCACACCTACCTCGATGACGGTGGTGGCTACCATAATTCGTGTTTCGCCCTGTTTGAATTTTTGCATGGCATTTTCTTTTTGAGCGGGTTTCATTCGCCCGTGTACCATGCCCACTTTTACATCGGGAAATGCTTCGGAAATATGCCGGAATCCTTCTTCCAGGTTTTTCAGATCCATTTTTTCCGATTCCGAAATCAACGGGTAAACCACATAAATCTGGCGGCCTTTTTCCATTTGCTGCCGAAGAAAGTTATTGACCTGTTTGCGCCGGTTTTCAAAAAAGTGGTGCGTCTCGATGGGTTTTCGTCCCGGTGGCAGTTCATCGATGACCGAAACATCCAAATCGCCGTAAACCGTCATGGCCAGAGTTCGTGGAATGGGCGTGGCCGTCATAACAAGAACATGTGGCGGAATGAGGTCGTTTTTTTGCCAAAGTTTCGCTCGTTGCGCTACACCAAATCGGTGTTGCTCGTCAATTACAACTAACCCGAGGTTTTGGAAATTTACCACATCTTCAATGAGTGCGTGAGTGCCAATCAGGATCTGTAATTTGCCGGCTTCCAGCTTTTCATGCAAAATTTTTCGCTCGCTTGCTTTGGTTGAACCGGTAAGCAAACCCACTTCAATGCCCATTCCGTTTAAAAAATTGGAAATGGACTGAAAATGTTGCTGTGCAAGAATTTCGGTGGGCGCCATCAGACAGCTCTGAAATCCGTTATCCATGGCCAGCAGCATGGTCATGAGTGCCACCAAAGTTTTTCCGCTTCCAACATCGCCTTGTAGCAGGCGGTTCATTTGCACATTTCGGTTTACATCGCGCCGGATTTCTTTTAGTACTTTTTTCTGCGCGCCGGTCAGTTCAAATGGCAAGAAATCGGAGTAAAACTTATTGAAATTGTAGCCAACTTTTTCAAAACGAAACCCTTTAAATTTGTTCTCGCGGTTATGTTTCAGTGCCAGAATTTTGAGCTGAATGAGAAATAACTCTTCAAATTTCAGCCTGAAACGGGCATTTTTCAGGTCGGTGGTGTTTTCCGGTTTATGAATGATGGTGAACGCTTCTTCGAGCGATACCAGTTTTAATCTCCGTATAATGTTTTCGGGCAGGGTTTCCTTTATTTTTCCTTTGGCCAGTGAAATGAGCGTGAGTTGAAACTTATTGATGGTTTTGGAGATCAGGTACTTTTTTTTCATGTTTTCGGTGGTCACGTAATGTGCCTGAAAAAGCCCTGCCGGTTTGAGTTGCTTTTCCTCTTCGGTTTCCATTTCGGGATGAACCACATTGATGCGCCCGTTAAACTCCGAAGGTTTCCCGAAAACGATGTATTCTTTATTTAACTCCAAATGTTCAAGTTGCCATTTTACGCTCTGAAACCAAACCAGTTCAATGCTGCCCGAGTCGTCGTAAAACCGGGCAGTGAGGCGCTGTTTGTGGCCGGTGCCCACGGTGTCCATCGATCGGATTTTGCCCTTAATCTGAATATAAGGCATTTGGGCATGTACTTCTGAAATTCTGTAAAATTTGGTTCGGTCAATGTATTTGTACGGGAAATAATAAACCAGGTCGCCAAAGGTTTTAATTTTTAGCTCTTTCGCCAGCAGTTCGGCACGTTTTGGCCCCACGCCGGGTAAAAATTTTATGTCCTGATCCAAAAAACCGGTCATAAAACAAAGATAATTATTCCGGGGAAGAAAAAGAGAAATTGTTAAATGGTGTAATTGTAAGATAAAAAAGGAATTCGCCAATAATTTTTTTTATTTTTTTGCACAATAAAAGTAAGTGTTTGAAAATTAACAAAGAAGATAATTCGGTTAATTGCTTTTCTTCCGGTATATTTATTTAATTTTGAATTTGTGAATACGTCAATTTGATGCGAGAAAGAAAAGATATATTGCAGAAGGTAAAACAAATCCTAAAAACGGCAGCACCCGATGCCAGGATACTGCTTTACGGCTCTCGCGCAAGAGGGGATGCTCAATATGATTCTGACTGGGATATTCTGGTAATTCTGAACAAACAAAAAATCGAATCGTCTGATTACGATTTAATTTCGTATCCCATTTATGAGTTAGGCTGGCAAGAGGATGTGATGTTTTCTGTAAAGCTTTTTACCCAAACAGAATGGATGGAACGCAGTTTTACTCCTTTTTATAAAAATGTTGAAAAAGAAGGTATTGTATTATAATCTTTTTAATCAATCTGAATCAGAGGTTAAACCCATGATTTCTGCCGCTGAGAAATACATTGATTAGTTGATAAATTTGCTCAATCAATAAATCACAAACCTTAAGTGTTTAATCTTCTTACGGTTTGAAAATTAAGATTTTTGTATTTGAGATTTAATTGTAATTTGAAGTTTGTTGTTTGGAGTTTTTTCCAAAAAACAATTAAAATTTCACTGTCAGTTTCAAATTAAATTTCCGGTCAGTTAAATAGTTGGGCACGGCAAACTGATCGCCCTGAATGCTGGAAACCCAGAAGTAAGAGATGGTGTTGTTGATATTCAGCAGGTTGAAAACCTCAAGGCTTACCCACATGTCGTTGATGTGTCTGAAGAAGCTGTTTTGCATGGGATTTGACGGACTGATAATCACTTTTGAAAAACCTAAATCGATCCGGCGATAGGAAGGCATTCTGAATACATCCATGTATCTTTCGGAATTTGGCGGGCCGGTGGGCAAACGGGCGCCGTAAAAGCCGGAAAGCTGCATTTTCCATGAAGGGTTTCCGGGAAAGTAATCCTGGAAAAAGAGGCTGAAATTCATCCACTGGTCAGTTGGGCGTGGAATATACCCGTGTCCGTCGTTCATAATATCTTCTTCGGTTTTCATAAACGAAAGACTGGCCCACGACTGTACACCACTCACAAACTCGCCGTTCACTTTCATGTCCAGTCCGGTAGCGTACCCAACTGCTTCCTGTTCTCCCAGGTAACGAATTTGCACATTTTCAACCTGATATGGAATCAGCCGGTTCATGTATTTGTAATAGGCCTCGGTGGTAAAACGGAACGGACGGTCCCAAGCTGTGAAAACGTAATCACTTCCGGCAACAATCTGATACGAACGTTGTGCTTTAGTATTCCTATTAATGGAACCATCCCGGTTCTTCAGTTCCTTAAAAAACGGCGACTGATGATACATTCCACCGGAAAGGCTGAACGAAATTTTGCTTTCCCATTCAGGATAATAACTGACGGTTGCACGCGGGCTAATCAGCAGTTCCT
>CAZCPH010000095.1:9883-10153 GCA_964500105.1 uncultured Mariniphaga sp.
AACTCATTGAAATTCTCGGGCTTACAAGAAATTCATCATTAAAATCCCAGTAATTAAATCGTATTCCACCGGTAAAGTACAAATCACCGCTTCTAACCGGCACACTCCATGTGTCCTGAAAATGGCCGGTAATGCGGTTCGAACTGATCTGGTTTGATTTATTCAGCGTAAAATAAAGCAGGACTTCTTTGTCGGAATAGGGCAGTGAGTAACCGGTAGAGTCGCGGTATATCCATTCGTTAATTTTATCTTCAAACTGTTCGTGCTGAA
>CAZCPH010000096.1:0-10150 GCA_964500105.1 uncultured Mariniphaga sp.
ACTGGTATTGACCATCCAGGGCGATGGCGATTACGAAACTGCAAAGCAAATGCTTGAAGAAAAAGGGTTTATTCGCGAAGAACTGCAAAGCGATCTTAATCGCATTGGCGAGGCCGGTATTCCGCGCGATATTGTTTTTGAACAGGGAGCGGAAGTGTTAGGTCTGAAATAGTTTAACGTTCTGTTAACAATATATTTTTCGTGATTTTTGTTACATTTGCATTGTGAATGTATTCAAAAACATAGCAGTATTGTTTCTGGGAATCATCTTTTTGGTTTCTGCAACCGGTGTTTTGATTTTTAATTCACACTGCGTATGCTCAGGCAACGAACAGGTTTCTGTTTATATCAGTCCTGAAACCTGTGAAGACAATTACCATGTTCACCACACACACGACGAGGGTGGGGAAGAAGTGTGCACCACTGCCGATGACTGTCATGAATGCAACACACACACTGACGAATGTGGATGTAACACCCCAGATGTCAAATTTTTAAAACTGGATAACCAGGTCATTTCCGAAAAAGTTCGTTTGGGAAAATTACAGCCGGTTCAGTTGAATATTCCGGTTGAAATTATTGCCGTTCTGTTCAGTTTCGATGATTTTCAGGATATTTCAGACTTTAACTATATTGACCCGCCACCACTATTTCAAACATCAACAGATTTTCTGATTCAGATTCACAAACTTAAAATTCCCCTTTCAGCTTAAGAGTGCATTGTTGCCCCCAGGCAATTGAAAAACAATGTTATAAATCTTAAGTATGAAACAAATTGGAATTTTTATTTTGATATTTCTTCCCTTTTTTGCGTTTTCACAGGTTTTGGAAGGAATTGTTTACGGCAACGATAACAATAAGAAACAGCCATTGCCAGGTGTGAACATTTACTGGCAGGGAACCGGCACCGGTGTTGCCTCCAATGACAAAGGCAGATTTCAAATCAGAAAAAACAACGAAAACCATATTTTGGTAGTCAGCTTTGTGGGATATGAAACTCAGGAATTGCATGTACACGACCTGAAACCGCTGGAAATAGTACTGGAACCCAACCTTGAGCTGGGTGAAGTGAAAGTGGTACACAAAAACCGCGGCACCTATCTTTCGGCCATCGATCCCATTCAAACCGAACGGATAAACGGCGCCGAGCTGCACAAAGCAGCCTGTTGCAACCTGGCCGAAAGCTTTGAAACCAATCCGTCGGTGGATGTGAGTTACAGCGATGCCGTTACCGGTGCAAAACAAATCAGGTTATTGGGATTGGAAGGAACCTATTCACTGCTTCAAATTGAGAATATGCCCAACCTGCGTGGGTTGGCCACCAATTTCGGCTTAACCTATGTTCCCGGTCCGTGGATGGAATCCATTCAGGTGTCAAAAGGTGCAGCTTCGGTGTTAAATGGTTACGAATCCATTGCCGGGCAAATTAATGCCGAATACAAAAAGCCCGACGCTGAAGAAAAATTGTTTCTGAACACCTTTTTTGGTGCCAGTGGCCGGCTCGAATTCAACGGCAACGGAAATATCAGGGTTCATAAAGATTTGCTTACTACGGGCATTTTTGTGCATGCCAGCGACCAGTCGAAACGAAACGACGAAAATGGAAATGGTTTTCTCGATGAGCCGCTTTCAAGGCAAATTCAGGTTTTTAACCGCTGGAAGTACAACAACCACAAAGGTTATATGGCGCAGGCCGGTTTCAGTGTGCTCACCGAAGACCGCCAGGGAGGACAGGCCGCTTTTCAACGCGATATGCAGCCTGTAGCTTCCAATCCTTACGGAATAGTGATTGAAAACGACCGTTTGGATGGATTTTTCAAAACCGGTTATGTGTGGCCTAATCAACGGACAGCACTGGCCTGGTTGTCGAATTTTTCGCGGCACGAAACCCGTTCGTTTTACGGGCTTAACCATTACGATGCCGGTGAAACCCGGTTTTACGGCAGTGCCGTGTTGACCCGCGACCTCGATTTGCTGGGGAAACATTCATTAAATACCGGATTCAGCTTTATTTACGACAATTTCAGCGAAGACCTGTATAATCGCCAAATGGAACGCACAGAACAGGTACCCGGTGTTTTTGCCGAATATACGCTGAAACCCAACGAAGATTTTACCTTTTTGGCAGGAATCCGGACGGACTTTCATAACCTGTTCGGTACTTTTGTTACGCCGCGTATGCATTTGCGGTATAAACCCGGAGAACATGTCACAATCAGGGCAAGTGCAGGAAAAGGTTATCGAACGGCTAATGTGATTTCTGAAAACAATTACCTGCTGGCCAATGCCCGTCCGTTGCAGTGGAGCGACGATGTTTTTCAGGAAAAAGCCTGGAATTACGGCCTCGCGCTCATTCAGCATTATACCCTTTGGGGCCGCGAACTGCAATTGAATGCGGAATATTTCCGTACCGATTTTCAAACCCAGTTAATTGTAGATCGCGAAACTTCGGCTGACAACATCATACTGGCTCCACTCGACGGAAAATCTTATTCCAACAGCCTGCAGTTCGACCTGCGGTATCAGCCCGTCGAACGACTCGATATGCTGCTGGCCTACCGCCATAACGATGTGAAACAAACCATTGGTGGACAGTTGGTGGAAAAACCACTTACCAGTCGCTATAAAGGGTTGATTACGTTTAATTACACCACCAACCTCAAAAAATGGATGTTCGATTACACCATTCAGTTTAACGGTGGTGGTCGTATTCCGCGTGTTTATGAGGAATGGATGAACCGGGCAGATATTTCCGGAGATTTTTTTGAGTTTTCGCCTTACACAGTCATGAATGCCCAGATAACCAAATACTTCCGGTACTGGAATGTTTATCTGGGTGCAGAAAACTTTACCGATTTTAAACAGAAAAATCCCGTTGCCGGAGCCGATGACCCATTCGGGCCCGATTTTGATGCCACCAATGTGTGGGGACCAATAATGGGACGACGCATCTACCTGGGATTACGGTTTAGTTTAAATTATGAATGAATTTATAACCAATAAATTATTAGAAATGAAACGATTAGCAATTATTCTTTTGATTTTGGCACTGGGAGGGTTTACCAGTGAGATTTCGGCCCAGAAAAAGGGCAGGGAAGTGGTGTGTTTTCAGAGTGACATGGATTGTGCCAACTGTGAAAAAACACTATTTGAATACCTGAAGTTTGAAAAAGGGGTGAAAGACCTGAAAGTTGATCATGCGTCCAATACCATTTTCATCGAATATCAGGAAAAGAAAAACAATGAAAAAGGCTTTGCCGAAGCCATTCAGTCAAAAGGCTACAAAGCCGAAAAAATCAGTAGGGAAAAATACGATGAACTGACAGCTCACAGCAAAGAGCACGGACATGAACACAGCCAGGAAGTTCACCGCGAGCGCGATTAGTTCAACCGGAAACGATAGGAGATAGTCCCCTGTTGAAAAGCGGGGGCACTTTCATCGATATTGAATTTTGCTTTTAGAGCTGCCTGACGGGCTTCGGCCCAGAAACGCTGATCGGAAATGGTTGTTCCTCTAGAGCCGGGTTCGGCTGCCGTTACATTTCCGTTTTTATCTACTGTAACTTTTACCACCACAACACCTTCATCGTCTCCCGGATAAACCGGTTTCGGCAGTGAACGCGCAGTTCGGCCCGACAAATCATAAGAAATTCCTGCCCCCTGGGTTCCGCCACCGCTTCCTCCCGGACCGTAAGTTCCTGCATTGGGATCACCGGTTGGTGAACCCTGATTGCCTCCGGGGAAAGTAGCTCCCTGACTTTGGCTGTTGCCAGTACCCTGGCCACCAGTTCCACTGGTATTGCCTCCAAAAGCACCCTGCGCACGCGAATTGATTTCAGCTATCCGGCGTTGTTCCTCTTCACGTTTTTGTCTTTCCAGTTCGGCCTGACGCTGACGTTCAAGCTCTGCCTGGCGTTGTCTTTCCAGTTCTGCTTGCCGCTGCCGCTCAATTTCGGCCTGACGCTGTCTTTCCGCTTCTGCCACACGTTGCTGTTCTGCCTGCTGCTGACGGCGTCGTTGTTCCTCCAGAATGCGTTGTCTTTCTGCTTCTTCCTGTCGTCTTCTTTCTGCAGCATCAATGGCTGCCGTTTCTTCATAATCCTGTGTCATGGCAACTTCCCTGGCCGGTTCTGGCTGGGCAGCAGGGGGAGTAGTGGCAGGTTGTGGCGGTGGGGGAGTTGCCTGCACCGGTTCGCTGCGGGTTGGTGGCGGAGGATCGGGTTGCCGGCGTTGCGGACTGGGTTCCATATCACCCAAGCCCTGTTCGCTGTTGCCAAAATTTACCAAAATGCCTTCTTCACCAGGCAATGGCAGCGGCGTAAAAAAGCCCAGAAAAATCAACAGCAGCAATACAACAACGTGAAATACTGCTGTTCCAATAATACCTCTTTTATGTTTTTGAAAATAAGTCATTTAACTTTCCGGCGATGTGGCCGCTATCATTTTATACTTGTTTTTCCGCGCAATGTTCATAATTTTTACTACTTCATCCCACGGGACTGATTTTTCGGCGTGCAGCGAAATATAAACTTCATCGTTACCAATACCGTACCGGTTTTTTAAAAATGGTTCAATTTCCCTGAATTCAACCCGGCGCAAACGTCCGTCATCGTTTATATAATACCTTAAATCTTTAGTGATTGATATGGTGGTTACAGGTTTTGCAGCAGTTTGATTATTGCTTTGCGGAAGCAATAATTTCAGGGCATTTGGTGCTACAAGTGTTGATGTTACCATAAAAAATATCAGTAACAGAAAAACAATATCTGTCATCGACGACATGCTGAAGGCGGCATTTACTTTGTTTCTGCGTTTTAAAGCCATTTTTTGAGTTTATACAGGTTCATTCAGTAAATCCATAAATTCTGTAGTTGTAGCTTCCATTTTAAAAACTACCTTTTCAACACTGGCAACCAATATGTTGTATGCAAAATATGCAATAATACCCACAATCAGACCAGCAACCGTAGTTACCATTGCCTGATAAATACCTGTAGATAAAAGAGTTACATCAATGTTATTTCCGGCATTTGCCATATCATAAAAAGCCTGAATCATACCCATAACAGTACCCAGAAACCCGAGCATAGGCGCACCGCCGGCTACAGATGCCAGTACCGGCAAACCTTTTTCAAGCTTTGAAATTTCCAGGTTACCGACGTTTTCAATGGCCGTGCTCACATCAGTCAGTGGCCGGCCTATGCGGCTGATTCCTTTTTCGAGCATCCTGGATGCAGGGTTTGAATGATTCCGGCAAAGCGTTATGGCCTCGTCAATCTTACCGTTAGTGATATAGACTTTTATTTTTTCCAACAGACTGGTGTCAAACTTTCCGGCTTTTTTTATGGCAAAATACCTGTCGAAAAAGATGTACACTGCAATGATTGACAGTGCGATAATCGGAATCATAATCCAACCGCCTTTAAACGCCAGATCAATAAATTTTGTTGAGATTCCTTCGGGTTGTGTGGCCAATGTATCCATCTCGGTCGCTAAATCGGCCTGAATCATTAAAAGTTTAAACATGTATCCGTATTATTTTAATTTTTAATTCAAAACGAAGCTATACTTCAATTATTATCAGGCGCTAAAATAAGTATAATTTTAGGACCGCTGTAATTTGAAACTGTCTGTTAAAACACAAGTTATGAACAGCGAAGTATTAATATAGTTGGTGTTTCATCGATTTTGAAAATTCATGCAGCAAGAATTCCACAGATTTTTTTTATGAATTACGAAATCTGAACTCGCTGAGAATCGCATAAAATAATTTTCCGGTACAATTTCTCAGAATAACAGATTTTCAAGATGAACATTGTGCAAACTTTTACATAAAATCTGTACCGTTATCAGACTAAAGCCGCGATAACTGATTTTATATAAACGAAGGCTCGGGGCCGTATTTTGCCGAGTATTCCAAAGTTTGATACAAACACGTTTGATTTATTGATGAACACTGTGCAAACTTTTACATAAAATCTTTGCCGTTATCGGACTAGCGTCGCGATAACTGATTTTATGCAAACCCCGAATACTCGGGGCCGTATTTGGTGTGGTATTCCAAAATGTATTCTATATACGCTTGTCCTATAATTGATATTAAGTTAAATAAAATATATACAGAAAAAGGGATGTAAAAACACCCCTTCTTTTAATGTCTGCTTAAGATTGTCCTAATTTTTCAAGCATTTTGTTGTAATTCTCCATGTCTTTCAACCTGTAATAAAGGTTTTTTAAAGATTCCATGGTCATGTTATCGTCAGGTTTCAATTCATGGCATTTTTCCATGAATGGAAGCGCTTCCTTAAACCATTTGTCTGCTTTTTTAAGTTCCACTTCGTAAGCTGCGTTATCGCTTGTTGGCACAGCGTTGGCTACTTCAATCTGTTGTACGCCTTTGTTGTAATACAGAGCGCCTAAATTATAGTATGCGTTAAAGAAAGTCTCATCATTTTCAATCGCTTTTTCGTAAGCTTCGATGGCTTTTTCTTCATTTTTAACTTTTTCGTACAATGTGCCTTGAGCAAAATAGAACGTTGCATTTCCCGGATCCTGCTGAATGGCCATATCCAGATATTTCATAGCATCTTCAGTTTTGTCCAAATCCAGGTAAATCTGAATCATACTTGTCAGAACAGTATTGTCTTCCGGATATTTTTCAAAACCTTCCTGCAGAGCCGACAGCGCACCCAAAGTATCTTTTTTCAACTGATATGCATTGGCAATCAGGCTATATGTGCGGGCTTCGTTATAACCGTGTTTTGCAGCTTCCTTGTAGTACTCAATGGCTTTATCGTAATTTTCGGCATTGTAGGCAGCCAAACCTGCGTTAAAAATAATTACAGTATCCACCACTTCAGGATTGTCTTGCTTGATAATGTCAATATTCTGAATATCAAGAATTTGCTCAAAAGATTGCAATGCTTTCGGGTAGTTTTCATCGTTAAAAGCCTGAACGGCCTGATTGGTTAAATCGTTGGTCAACAACGTAAGTTTTACCTTCACACTATTATCGAACCGACCTTTATCGTCCAGTTCAAGTGCTTTTTTATACGAATTAAGCGCCTCTGTCAGAGGATCTTCCGACAGATTTTTAACTGCTTCATCTTCCGACTGGAAAACAGCCTGATACACTTCTCCCCTCACTTCCCATGTTCTTGGCCAGCCAATGGTTTTGTCGGCTTTGTCATGCGAAGGATCGACAGCCTGATTTATATTCTGAAGCGCTTCTTCCAGTTTCCCTGTATCTTTCAGGTTTTGTGATTTGGTAACCAAACCTTTCTGGCCGCAACCCGAAAATCCGATGGAAACCAGAACCATTAAAATCATTAATTTTTTCATTACCTATAAAATTTTAAATTAGTTTTTTTACAAAAATATTACGAAATCTAGTTTATTCAAAAAACTTATCCAAATATTCAACAATTTATTCTTGTTCTAAGTTATTTTCGTCTGAACCTTCTTCGTCAGTTAAATCTTCGTCCGATTCAATTTCTGAATCAACCATTTCATCCAGTTCCTCCAGTTCCTCAACTTCAGCTGTTTCATTTACCACCCGGGCCACAGATGCGATGCTGTCATCATCTTTCAGGTTGATCAGTCTGACACCCTGGGTAGCTCTTCCCAAAAGTGAAATACTGTTTACTGCCAGTCTGATTGTCAGTCCGTATTCAGTAATTATCATCAGATCATTGTCATCTGAAACACTTTTGATCGAAATTAATTTACCGGTTTTTTCAGTAATGTTCAAAGTTTTAACTCCTTTTCCTCCGCGGTTTGTAACACGGTAATCTTCTAATTTTGACCGCTTTCCATATCCGTGTTCAGAAATTACAAGAATATCTTCGGTATCGTTTTGAACACATATCATGCCAATTACCTCATCCTGCTCGCCTGCAAGGCGTATACCCCGCACTCCTGCTGCGTTTCTGCCCATTGGTCTCACTTTAGTTTCGTTAAAGCGAATGGCTTTCCCTGATTTCACGGCTATCATAATTTCGCTCTGACCATTGGTTAAACGGGCTTCAAGCAGTTCGTCGCCTTCGTTTATGGTTATCGCGTTTACTCCGTTCTGACGCGGTCTTGAATAAGCTTCGAGGGAAGTTTTCTTTATCATTCCTTTCTTGGTGGCAAAAAGAATGTAATTGTTATTTATGAATTCTTCGTCGGAAAGAGTTTTCACTTTCATGAAAGTCAGAACTTTATCTTCGGCACCAATATTCAGAATATTCTGAATTGCTCTTCCTTTAGATGACCGGGTACCTTCCGGAATCTGGTAAACTTTCAACCAGTAACACCTACCCTGCTCGGTAAAAAGCAGCAGAGTATTGTGCATCGAAGCAATAAAAATATGTTCCAGAAAATCTTCATCGCGGGTTGTACTACCTTTTGAACCTTTTCCTCCCCTGCCCTGTGTTCTGAATTCGGAGAGTGGTGTCCGTTTGATATAACCAAGATGAGAAATGGTGATTACCATGTCTTCGTCGGCATAAAAATCTTCCGGATTAAACTCTTCGGCGTTGGGTACAATTTCAGTCCGCCGGGCATCTCCGTATTTATTTTTAATTTCGAGGAGCTCTTCTTTAATAATTTCCATCCGGATTTCAATATCAGCAAGTACCTTTTTATAGTATTCAATTTGCTGCATAATCTCGTCGTACTCTTTTCGCAGTTTGTCTTGCTCCAGACCGGTAAGCTGTCTCAGGCGCATATCCACTATCGCCCTTGACTGAACTTCTGACAGGCCAAATCGTTCAATCAATTTTTCTCTGGCTTCTTCCGGAGTTGATGAACCTCTGATTATAGCAATGACTTCATCGATATTGTCGCTGGCAATAATCAGTCCTTCAAGTATATGAGCTTTTTTTTCGGCTTGTTCCAGTTCATACTGTGTACGCCGGGTAACCACTTCGTGCCGGTGGTCCACAAAATGTCGAATAATATCCTTCAGATTCAGCATTTTGGGCCTGCCGTTAACCAATGCTATATTGTTAACATTGAAGGTGGTTTGCAATGCCGTGTATTTGTAGAGTTTATTCAGCACCACATTGCTCATGGCATCACGTTTAATATCGTACACCACGCGCATTCCCTCTCTGCCCGATTCGTCGTTTACATTGGAAATGCCCTCTATTTTTTTATCGTTTACCAGATCGGCCGTTTTTTGAATCATCTCGGCCCTGTTCACCTGGTATGGAATTTCGGTTACGATAATTTTTTCGCGGTTTCCATCATTTTCAATGTGGGCTTTCCCGCGCAAAACTATTCTGCCTCTCCCCGTTTCAAAAGCTTCCTTAACTCCCTGATAACCGTAGATTATACCTCCGGTTGGAAAATCGGGTGCTTTGATGATTTCGATAAGCTCAGCAATTTCAATTTCATTATCATCTATATAAGCAACAATGGCATCTATACTGTCTGAAAGATTGTGCGGCGCCATATTGGTTGCCATACCCACTGCAATTCCCGAAGCACCGTTAACAAGTAACTGAGGAATTTTTGTTGGCAATACGGTGGGTTCAGAAAGCGATTCATCAAAATTGGGTTGAAAATCAACTGTGTTTTTATCGAGGTCAGCAAGGGTTTCTTCAGCAATACGGGCCATTCGGGCTTCTGTGTAACGCATGGCTGCCGGACTGTCGCCATCAACCGAACCAAAGTTTCCCTGCCCGTCAACCAACGGATAACGTAATGACCAGTGTTGTGCCATTCTAACCATGGTAAAATAAACTGACGAGTCTCCGTGTGGATGGTATTTCCCCAGAACTTCCCCAACAATTCTTGCCGATTTCTTATAAGACCTGTTGGATAAAATTCCCAAATCGTACATCCCGTAAAGTACCCGGCGGTGAACCGGTTTAAATCCATCGCGGACATCGGGCAATGCACGTGAAACAATCACAGACATCGAATAGTCAATATATGCAGATTTCATCTGCTCTTCGATGTTAATCCGAATTATTTTTTCTCCTTCACTCATTATATCTATCTGCTTTTAAATAATTTTCTGTTTTTTAAAAAGACCCACAAAAATAGTAAAATTAAGCTGTCAAAAGGACATATTGCCATTTGAAATCCTATCAGTTATTAAAGAAGATATTAACAAATTAACGTTACTATGTACAAATTATTAAGTAATGTTGGGAAAACT
>CAZCPH010000097.1:0-9999 GCA_964500105.1 uncultured Mariniphaga sp.
CAACGATCATGACCAACCCAAAAAACTCATAGAAGTATTCATTCAAGTAAAAAAAATATCATTTCAACAATAGATAAGGTTCTTGAAATATTATCTTGGTGTAACAGACAATCATTGGTAAGAATGAATTAAATCCTACCATCGGATGCTTATAATCGGAACTAAAAACTTTTTTCATCTATTCAATCGAAAATAGAACGATTAGAACTTCGGATTTTTACTGTCTGAATATCCTTTTTTGATTTGTTTTTGTGCAAATTTTGTGCAAATAAAAAAGAGCTACAAATCTCAACATTTGTAACTCCTTGATTTTCAACTGTCGGGGTAGTAGGATTCGAACCTACGACCCCCTGCTCCCAAAGCAGGTGCGCTAACCGGACTGCGCTATACCCCGTTATGTAAAAAAGCGGTGAGGGCGGGATTCGAACCCGCGGTACAGTTACCCGTACGGCAGTTTAGCAAACTGCTGGTTTCAGCCACTCACCCACCTCACCTTTATTATTATCTTCAAGAACGTACGGCAAGTTTAGCTTCCGCCAACTGGCGAATCAGCCACTTACCCAACTCTCCTTTATTTTTTTCAGAACGTCTGTTTTTTTTGTGCGTGCAAATGTATCAATTGTTTTTTCATTACCAAAATCTTTTTTGAGCCAAAAACACCTTTTCAGCAAAAAATAACCGGTCTGTAACTGTTTCGCTACACGACCGGTTTATAAAATCTGCAAGTTGAATATTCTAATTCTGATGATAAACCAATACCGGTTTGCAAAAATGAGTAAGTACATTTTTTGTGCTGTTCGAAGAAAACACCTCTTCAAAAAAACCTTTTTTCTCTTTTAAAATCACAAGTAAATCGGGCTCTCTTTCTTTCGAGAGCTTTTCAATGGCCGAAACAATATCCTTTTGAGATTCCAGGCAAAATGACAGGTTTTTGTTTTCAAGCTCCTCATTTAACCATTCTCTGAAACCCAGCCATTTTAATCGTTCATCAAACCCAAAGTCTTTTTCATTATGCAAAACAGTGTAGTTTGTTTTCCCGGCAAACCGAAACAAATCTGTTACATGCCTGATCACTTCCGCATCTTCCTGATGAAAATCGGTTGCAACAACAATCTCCTTTATTTCCTGAAGATCAATATTTTCAGGAATGACAAACACAGGGCAACTCACATTTTCGATGAGATTTGGGTACCCAACCAAACCTCCGGTTGCGTCGGAATAGCTCTGATGATTACTGATGAGCAATATTAAATCGGAAGAGCGGTCCAGTTCTTCTTCCACCACTTCAATTCGGTTTATCTCTGTAATTTTTAATTCGAAAGGAATACTGAACTCCTGTTCTTTCAGGTAGTTTTCTGCCACTTCCCGAATTTTTGTTTCGGCTGCTGTAAACTCCGTTTCTGCATTCTTCTCAATGGCAACCAAAGCAGGATCTACCGGCCCCGAAGTTCCAACCATATAAGACTGGCGCATCCATTCGAAATCGAAAACATATACAATTTTCAGACTCCTCCCCGTTCGATTGCTGAATGAAAATGCAAAGGCAATCAAATTCTCCAGATTTTTATATGAGTCGAGCAAGAGCAAGTTTGTTCCCATTTCGAATGTGTTTTTAAAAATGAATAGCCCTTTCAGACTATTTCTTAGACTTCCCGTGAATGAGCTGGAGTATTAGGTGAGAACCAAACTGAAATGCCAGATCGCGTAACTTGTCGGTAAGATTTTCCACAATATCGGCAGTTGATCCTGTAATTTCTTTTTCGTACAACTTTTCCTGATACTCCAGCTTTTGTTTCAACAGCTGTAATTCTCTCATATTTTTCATTGCTTTCATTTTAACCCTGTTTTTTTTCTTCCAAATCCTCAAATAAAATTTCTGAAAAACTCCGGAGAATTGATGTGGTAACAATCTGTTTCCGAAGAAGAATAAAAACCAGGGCCAGAACAATGAGCGCGCCTCCTGCAATGAGCAATCCCTGAACATAGTTGTTGTAGGTTTCGCCGTACCAAACAGCAAATGCTGTTGCTGCAAATCCAATAATCAGCATAACAAACATTAAAACAAAAAGGAAGGTAAAAAAGTACGAGGTAAACCGAGTGGTTTTCTCCAGAAACTGAAGTTTTACCAGATCGACTTTTGCCTGTACGTAGCTTTTTACCGAACCATTAAGTTCTCCCAGGTTTTTTGTTAAATCTTTGCTCATTGTTAAAGAATAAATCAGTTAATAAGTTTGGTTCACGTTAATTCGGTTCTACGCAGTTTGTGCAGAAGCTTTTTCTTTCACTTTTTCTTTTACTTTGGCTTCAGCTTCTTTTGCTTTTCCGCGCATTTCATTTACCACCTCATTAACCTGATCCTTCAGATGATCTACTTTATCACTCAGCGTTTCGGTGATGTCTTTCGATACGTTTTTTACTTTTTTCGAAATTTCCTTACGGGTCTTTTCTCCTTTGTCGGGTGCAAGTAAAACTCCGGCTAAAGCTCCAGCTGCCGCTCCGGCATCAAATTTTAAATTGTTAATAAATTATTTATGATTTCACTCTAAACAATGAAAAAAACGTTCCAGTAGTAATTAAACCAACAGACCAACCCACTAACCGCTAAAAACCAACAACTTAAATAAAAAGTCGGCAAGAATTGCAGTGTAGCAACTGAGGAAAGAAATCCCCAACCTGTGGAATTGTTCCGGGGAATTTTCCACACTGTGCAGTTTTCAACTTAAGACAGTTGCCCGGTGATTAAGAATTCAATATAGTTTTGGGGAATGGGTTTTACCAAAAAGGAGCTCACAACCGGAAAATGCATGACTTTAGTCCGAAGATCGTTGTTGTTTTCGTTGGTGCAGACAATCACTTCCGGCTTTTTCATAAAATTTTTCAACGACGATATTTTCTCGAGCGACGGCAACAACTTCTGCCCGAAAATCTTCTCGTCAAGCAAAATATAATGCAACCGTTCATTTTGCGTAATTATTTGTTTTTCAATAAAATGATATGCATCCCAAAAATCATTGAAACCAAAAAAACAATGCTCCAGCTTTTTGTACTTTAAGTTTTGTTGTTGCCGGGTAAGAAAATTGGGGTCGGAGTCGATACACAACACTTTTTTTTGCTTTTTTTTCATTTCGCCGTTTGCTTTTGAAAAAAGAAAATTTCAATTTCTGTTCCAAACTAAATATCGATTCCGTATTGTTTAATTTTATTGTAGAGTGTTTTTCTGTCAATCTGAAGGCTCCTGGCTGCTTTCGATTTGTTATACCCGGCGTCTTCAATAGCTTTTATAATCACTTCCTTCTCAGCGCCACCTGCCGCATTTTTTAGTTTCGGCAGATGCTTTTCATTTTCTGCAATTGGTTCAGCCAATGTATTTCCGGGCCTGAAACCAACAATTTCTTCAGGCAGTGTTTCGGGTGTTAAAACAGAGTCGGGCGATAAGAGCACTGCCCGTTTTACCACATTTTTCAACTCTCTGATGTTGCCGGGCCATTCGTAAAACTGAAAAACATCCTGCAGCTCTTCCGAAAGTTCTTTCACATTGGTTCCCAGTTCTTTATTGGCCAATTCCATAAAATGGCGGGCAAAAAACAAAATGTCTTCGGGCCGCTTGCGCAGCGGAGGCAGTACTATTTTAAACTCGTTTATACGGTGCAGCAAATCTTCCCTGAAAAAATTTTTCTCTACCTGTTCGCTCAAGTTCTCATTGGTGGCTGTAATCACCCGCACATCAACCTTTACCGGTTTATTCCCGCCAATACGTGTTACGGTTTTTTCCTGCAATGCACGCAGCAACTGCACCTGAACACTGTAGGTCAGGTTCCCGATTTCGTCGAGAAAAAGTGTTCCGCCATCAGCCTGCTGGAAAACGCCGGTTTTGTTTTCAAGTGCCCCGGTGAAAGAGCCTTTCACGTGCCCAAAAAGTTCGCTCCCGGCCAGATCTTTGGGAATGGCACCACAATCCACCGCAACAAAAGGCTTTTTACTTCGGCTGCTGTTCTGATGAATATACCGCGCCACGTATTCTTTCCCCGTACCGGTTTCACCTTCAATAAGAACCGACATTCCGGTTGGCGCCACTTTTGCTGCATATTTTACCGCCTGCCTGAAAACCGGGCTTTTCCCCATCAGAAATTCATCAGAAAAATCAGATTCTGCTTTTCTTTTGCCCTGCTTTGAAAGCTTTTGTGCAATGCTTACAATCTCCTCGTGTTGCAAAGGTTTCGTCATGTAATCATGCGCTCCCTGTTTCATAAGCCTGACGGCCATGCGGACATCAGCATAAGCAGTAATAATAACCACCGGTGTCTGAATATTCATCCGTTTCACTTCGTGCAAAATCTCCATTCCGTCTTTGTCGGGCAGTCTGAAATCGCATAAAATAAGGTCAAAAGTTTTCTTTTTCAGAAGTTTTAACCCTGAATTGCCGTTGAATGCCACTTCTGCCTGAAAACCTTTGTTTAAAAGCTGTTTCTGAATAGCCTTGCAAATAAATGTATCGTCATCGATAATGAGAATTCCTGCCATAAACCTGATGCTGTTTAAACAAAGCTAACTAAATCTTTGCACATTCATTTACCTCCGTCGGGAATTTTAACATTTTCGGCCAGCTCAACTGTTTTGTCAATTTCACTGGCAGTTTTGGCTGCCAGTTCTTCCACAGAATCGAAACTCTTTTCGTGAAGGGTCAGGTTTTCAAGTTTCAGCAAGCTGTTCACTACTGCGGTTAACCCAAAATACCGGAAAGAGGGAATTGCTTTATGAGCCCTTTTGCCAATCTCTTTCCACTTTTTTGCCCGGATTGCCGACCGGAAAGATCTGGAAGTGTCTTTTGCTCCCTCAATAAATGTGTCAATCATTTGATTAAAAAAAGCCAGATCTCCGCCTGCAGTGTTCATCAGCAGTGTGGTGTCGAACAAACCAGTTGATTCTGCTGGACTGACTGGAGCTGCGGCGATACTTTTTCCGGGATCAGGATGTTCCAGGTTCAACAAATTACAAATCTTGTTGTATAATCCTTCTTCCCTGAACGGTTTTAAGATGTAACCATCAAATCCACTCTCCATGTAGTACTGAATGTCATTCTCCATAATATTTGCCGTTACCGCCAGCATTTTTGTCTCCCTGTTCAGATTTTCCGTATCAGCTCTCACCTGCTTTATAACTTCGACACCCGATAGCCCGGGCATCTGAATATCGAGTAAAACAATATCAAATTTTTGATTGCCAATCAGTTCAAGAGCTTCACGTCCATCGTATGCCAGCTCATATTCAACATCCCAGTCTTTTAAAATTGATTCGCCCAACAAAATATTATGCTCGTCATCGTCGGCATATAAAATACGTTTCCCTTTCAACAGGTCAAAATCAACGCCGTAATCCTTTTCATCTTCCACATGAACTGCAATATCGGTTTTTTCGAAAGGAATAACTACCGAAAACTTCGAACCTTTACCGGGCTCACTTTCAACATACAGCCTGCCGTTTAGTAAACTTACCAGTTTTCGAACGATGGTAAGGCCCAGTCCTGCACCTTTTCGCTTTTTTTCGTTCCCCAGCTGCGATTGCGTAAATTCATCAAATATTTTATTCAGATCGTCTTTGGCAATTCCAATCCCTGTGTCTTCCACTTCAAATCGCAGAAACACCATTTTCGACGTTGTTTTTTCAGTTAAAACCCGAATAACCACTTCACCATCATCGGTAAATTTTATGGCATTTACTGTAAGGTTTACCAAAATTTGCTTTATCCGAAACGGATCGCCCACCACCACTTCCGGAACATCGTTCTGAATAAAATACTGATAACCAAGCTGACTTTCTTTGGCTCTGAAGAGCAATGAATCGTAAACATTTTTAATCAAATCGTGTGCATTGAAAGGCACTTCTTCAATGTAAACCCTTCCCATTTCGAGTTTAAACAGGAAAAGTACGTCGTTAACAAGCGAAAGCAGGTGCTCCGACGATTGCCTGATTAAATGACTGAATTTTCTTTGCTTGGGCGACAACTCGGTTTTGTTGAGCAGTCCTGTAAAACCAATGATGGCATTGAGCGGGGTTCTGATTTCGTGGCTCATACTGGCCAGAAAAATCGATTTTGCCTTATCCGCCTCTTCTGCCCGCTGTTTTGCCAGAATCAGTTTTTTTTCTATTTCCTTTTCCTTGGTTACATCCTGAAGTATTAATGCGCCGCCAACCACCTCCATATTAATGCCGCGAACAGGATTGGAACTGATATAATAGATGTGTTTTTTAATGCGAACTTCACCTTCCGAAGCCTGACCGTCAAGTGCATTGCGGTAAAACGGGAAAAGCCTTTTCCGGGTTTTTTCATCGAAAACCTCAAACAGGGTTTTACCGGTAAAATCGGCATTTGTAAGACCCAAGCGCTCTTTTTCGCGGCCTCCTGCCAGTACATGCCTGAACCTGGTGTCGAACAGATAAACATCCATGCCCGGAAGGTTTTCAATCAGAATCTCGCGATAATCTTCCAGTTCAGAGGGTGTTTGCAGCGAAAAAATTATTCCCGCCGAAACCGTTTCGTTACCTTTTCCAACGGTTATCTTCTCCAAAAGAAAATGCACCGGCAACAGCAGACCGTTCTTCGAAATAATTTCAGAATGAAAGGATTGCGGTTCTCCGCTTTCCATCAACCGATGCGTCTTCTGAACAAATTCCTCAAACTTGTCTGGTGGAAAAAAAGAGGCAACATCAGGCAATTTTTCCGGTATGCGTGTACCAAATATATTTTCGTAAGAACCCACAAACCTGACCACCTGAAACTGCAGGTTGAAATAGAAAACAGCATCCTGTTTCCAGTCCTGATTGTCCAAATCAGAAAAATCGTCCGGCTCATCAAGCCGCGCGGCTTTTATCCGGTGGCTCAGCATTTCCAGCGAACGATCGAGTTCAATCAACCGGTCCAGATTCAAATCGCTGGCTTTTAATCCGGCAATCAGTTTGCTGATCTGATCGAGTTGCCTGTTTAAATATTCATTCATAACCATAAAGGTAAAAGGAAAAAGGTTATCAAAAAAGTTCAATTCATTGTAAATTTTCAAAAGATAGCCTAACTTGCTTAAAATTTAATTAGCAAAAGTTTAAAACAATGACTGCAACTTTTTATACATCTGAAAAATTTCTTTCTGTTTTTGCACTGATTTTATTTCTGTTTGCCGGAAGCTGCAATAATAAGCCAGCGCGGCAGGAAAACAATGCAGAACAACCCAAAAGTGCAGAACCAGGCTGGATTTTGCTTTTCGACGGAAAATCGCTGGGAGAATGGGAAGTGACCCAGTTCGGCACGCAGGGACCTGTGCAGGTTTCAGAAGAAAACATTGTACTGGGTATGGGCGACGGATGTTCCGGAATAACCTGGAAAGGAGATTTCCCAAAAATGAATTATGAAGTAAAACTGGAGGCAAAAAAAGTGTCTGGCAATGATTTTTTCTGCGGAATGACTTTCCCGGTGGGCGAATCTTTTTGCTCTTTTATTGTTGGCGGATGGGGTGGCCCGGTGGTTGGGCTCAGCAGCATCGACGGACTGGATGCCTCCGAAAACCAAACCCGCACCCTGAAGAAATTTGAGCACAACACCTGGTATGCAATCCACCTGAAGGTTTCAGAAGAAAAAATTGAAGCGTGGATAGATGACGAACAAATTATTGATTTTAATCACACAGGCAAAGTGCTTTCCATTCGCCCTGAAGTAGAACTCTCAAAACCGTTTGGAATTTGTTCGTGGATGACCACAGCAGCATTGCGCAATATTCAATTAAAAAAATAAAAATATGGGCAACAAACAATGGTACGAAACACTGTTCGAAAACTATGCAGAATAAAATCTTACATAAAAATCCCCTCGCCAACACCAATGGGCAAATCGAGCCAGAACCAAATAAACAGCAATACCACCCACATCACAAATAGCACTACAGCGTAAGGAACCAGCAACGACAGAATGGTACCGATGCCCACATTTTTATCGTACTTTCTCACCCAGCCGATCAACAACGGAAAATATACATACAACGGACTGATGGAATTGGTGATGGAATCGCCCACACGATACATCAGCTGAATAAATGCCGCACTATAACCCAACTGCGCAAGCATGGGAATGAAAATTGGTGCGAAAATGGCCCATTTTGCTGAACCACTGCCAATAAAAATGTTCAGAAAGGCCACAAGAGTCATATACAAAGTAAACATCAACGGCCCGGTTAACCCCGACGATTGCAGAAATTCGGCCCCATTAATGGCCAGAATAGTATCGAGCCGGCTCCAGCTGAACAGATTGATAAACTGAGCCACCACCAGCATTAACACAATGTACCCCGACAGGTCTTTCATTCCCTGTTCCATAAACTGCAGCAGGTCGTCGGGCTTTTTAATGCTGCCAGTAATTTTACCGTAAACATAGCCCGGAATGGCAAAAAAGAAAAACAGAATGGGCACCAATCCGCGCAAAAAAGGCGAAGGCACAATACCTCCGGTTTCCTGGTTTCGCAGCGGTCCGTTGGCCGGAATCAACAAAACAAGGATCAGAATGATGTACACCAGCGTGGCCAGCCCGGCATATCGCAGTCCTTTTTTCTCGGTTGCGGTAAGTTTTGGCGCCTCATCGTACGATTCAATGGAGTTATCTCCCCACGCAAAACCACGGGTTCGCGGAATGGTAAACCGCGACGCAACAAACGCACCACCAATACCCAAAAGAAGCGTTGAAACAATCATGAAATACCAGTTGGCTGTGGCACTTACTTCGATTGAAGGATCGATTTGCTGTACCACTTCTGTACTAATGCCTGCCAGCAGCACATCGGTTCCGGCTATAAAAAAGTTGGCCGTAAATCCGGCAGTTGCTCCGGCATATCCGGCAATGAGACCGGCAATGGGATGCAGTCCCATTTGCGCAAAAATAAGTGCTGCAATGGGCGGAACAATAACCACTCCGGCATCGGATCCAATGTTCCCGCACGCACCAATGATAAAAATGACGGGCAAAACTATTTTTCGGGGAACGGCAAACGCCATGGTGCGGAGAATAATCGTAAGCAATCCGCTGCGCTCGGCTACCGAAACCCCCATTAACATGACCAGCACAAGGCCAAACGGTGCAAAGTGGGCAAAATTGGTAACCATCTCTTCCAAAAACCGGCGCAACCCCCAGCCCGAAATAAGGTTTTGCGGCTTCACCACTTCTCCGGTTCCGGGATCCACTGCACTAATGCCAATAAACGCTGTAACAGCGCTCAGCACAATAATAAACCCTATAATCCACACAAACAGCCAAAACGGATGAGGCAATTTGTTTCCAAGCAGTTCAATCCATTTCAAAATCCCTTTACTTTCGGGTTGATTAACCGATTGCTGAATATCATTTTGTTTCGCCATAAACCTGCTTTTTTCAGTTTTTTCTGTTAAAAAATCGAAATGGTGCGCAAAATCGGAAAATTATTTAAACCGGAAAAGAATTCATTCAAAAAATCGGAAAAAACAGACCGGCTTTTATTTTCAAAATCTGGATAAAACATCGATATTCGCTGTGTTTAAACCATTCAACTCAAAAGTTCAAAATGAATATCACATACAAACCAATCGGTATTATTCGCACACCGTTTAAATCGGGAGAAGGAATGCCCATACAACCGACCGGTGCAAATGGCACAAAAGGTACAATTGAGCTGAAAAAAGAATTTACTGACGGATTGCTCGATCTGATCGGATTTTCCCACATAATTCTGATTTATCACTTTCATGAATCCGACGGTTTTGCCTTACAGACCAAGCCATTTCTCGACGACAAAATTCATGGTGTTTTTGCCACCCGGGCACCCAAACGGCCAAATCCAATTGGAATGTCAATCGTAAAGCTAACACATGTTAAAAGCAATATTCTCGAAATTGAAAATGTGGACATGCTGGATGGCACGCCACTGCTCGACATCAAACCTTTTATCCCTGCTTTTGATGAGGTCAGTTCAGCAACATCAGGATGGATGA
>CAZCPH010000098.1:0-9953 GCA_964500105.1 uncultured Mariniphaga sp.
ATGAAAATTATTGTACGGATGAATTTCTGTGGCCCCGGTTTCTTTGACAACCTGGGCCAGCGTGCTTTCGCGTGCCTGCAACGTGGGTTTGCAAAATGTAATTTTTGCTCCGTAACCGGCCACCGCTTTCTTTTTTATTTCCGGTGACGTTTCGGGCATCACAATGTACGCCGGAATACCGCGCATTTTGGCAGCCAGTGCCAGCGCCGCCGCATGATTTCCCGACGAATGAGTCGCCACACCCATCTCCATCTCTTCCTGCGATAGGGAAAACACGGCATTGCATGCTCCGCGGAATTTAAATGCCCCCACTTTCTGAAAGTTTTCGCATTTAAAATGCAGGTCGGCTCCTACAATTTTATTGATACCGGAAGATGTCAGAACAGGAGTTCGGTGCGCATATTCGTGAATGGTTTGGTGGGCTAGTTCAATATCGGAATAATCAGGTATTAAATTAATCGTCATTGCTTTAATTTGTTTATAACCTCTATTTTTAATACTGGAAGATGTTTCTTGATAATTGCCCAAATAACAGCATCATTAATGCTGTCGTACGCATGAATTATTCTATTTCGAAGACCAGTAATTTGACCTGTATATTCCAAACGATCGGAATTATCTTTATCAAATTTATTCACTGCTTCTCCAATTATTCCTAACTGCCATTCAACTGCACTGCATGTTTTTTTTGTCATTAGAATAATCAGAAAAAGAGCTGATATCGGAAACAAATTCCTCAATCAATTCAATTGCATAAAGAATATCATCAAGGTATTTTTTATGTTGATGCGTCATAAATTAAAACTTTGGTTTCATCAATACTTTGTCTCAAATACGGATTTCTGATGTTGGGATTGCTTAGTAAATCAACTTTCCGCTTGAAAAATGCTTCCAGCTTATCCCAAAGCGAAAGAATTTTTTCACCTCTTTCAATTGGGTCCGGTTCGTCAATTTCAACCAACAAATCAATGTCACTTTTTTTGGGGTCAAACGTCTCGGATACGGATGAACCAAAAGCATAAATTTGCTTCACATGATGATTCTTACACAAGGCTTCAAAATCATCTCTGTTTCCTATTAAATCATCTATAGCCATGATTCAAAGATAGTTCAAATATTAATTGAATTCAAATTTATGTTCTCACGCAAAGGCGCAAAAACGCAAAGGAAAAAATTGTCGATAAATATTCTTTGCGCTTTCGCGTCTTTGCGTGCTATTCTTTTCTTAAAATTCTCCTTTAAAGAAAAATGCCTCTACCCCTTTTACCCCCGGACGCGTTTTAAACACCCCTCCGGCATGAGGAAATTTTTCCAGTTCCTCATCGCTGGTTCCCTGACGGGCTGTTGTAATGTAGAGTGTTCCCAAATCGTCGTCGCCAAAGGCTACAGAAGTGACATTTTTTGCCGGCACACCGATAGTGCGCAGCAGCTCCCCGGTTTCGGGATTCCAGCAGCCAACGGCCGATCCGCCCCACAAGGCAATCCATACATTTCCGTCTTCATCTATGGTCATTCCGTCGGGATAGCCCATCTCTTCCGGAACTTCGATTGCTGTTTTCGGATTACTGATTTCGCCCGTTTCGTTGTTGTAATCCCACGCCATCACCTTACGAGTCGGTGTATCAATGTAATACATGGTTGCAGCATCCGGCGACCATACAATTCCGTTGGAGGTTCCCACATTGTCAATCATTTTGTGCACCGAACTGTCCGGGTCGAGCCGGTAAAGCGCCCCGGCATGCCGTTTCCCCAAGGTGCTCATGGTTCCCGCCCAAAACCGTCCGGCAGGATCACATTTGCCATCATTAAACCGATTCCCCTCAATTCCTTCTTCCGGATTGGTAATCAGTTTTTTTGTACCGGTTTCAGGATCGAGCTGGTAAAACCCGTTCTGCAAAGCCACCATCACTTTCCCTGATTCGGCAGGAACCACAGTGCCAATCATTTGCCCGGTGAACATTTCCTTGTTGTTTTTCAACTTCGGGTGGTAAAAATTAAGAATTTTCGCAGTAATATCCACCCAAAGCAATTCACCGGTTTTGTAATTCCAGATGGCTCCTTCTCCGAGATCAGATTTAGTATCGAGTACGAGTTCCACTTCATTCTTTTTGGGTGTTGAACAACTTGCAAACAACGCTGCAACAATAATTACCAAAAATTTTCTTTTCATGTTATCTGCTTAATTGATAAAGATTCCGGCCTTCGCCGGAATGACAAATTCCGGGGGCAACGCAAACTGATTTCAGCAACGAAATTTTAAAGCTTATATACTTTGAATCAGTTCTTTCATAATCCGGGTCATTTTTGGTTCGGCTTTCATGGCCACCTGCTGTACTTCTTCGTGCGAAATTTCAACAATCTCGCCCGGCACACCGCTGTCGGTAATAATGGAAATACCAAAAACCTTCAGTCCTGAATGGCGGGCCACAATTACCTCGGGCACGGTTGACATGCCAATCACATCGGCACCCAGAATACGGAACATCCGGTATTCAGCCGGCGTTTCGAAGGTTGGCCCCTGCACACCGATATAAATTCCCTCTTTTACGGGAATGTTGTGTTCCAGCGCAATGAGCTTGGCTTTGTTGCGCAGGCGTTCGTCGTAAACCTTGCTCATATCGGGGAAACGCGGCCCAAGTTCATTCTCGTTTTTTCCGTGCAGCGGATGTTCGGGAAAGAAATTGATGTGATCGGTAATAATCACAATGTCGCCCACATGCCAATCGGGATTAAGGCCACCTGAAGCATTGGAAACAAACAACTGTTTGACTCCGGCGTATTTCATTACGCGCACCGGAAAAGTTACCTCCTTCATGGAATAACCCTCGTAGTAATGAAACCGACCTTGCATAGCCAGCACTTCTTTGCTGCCCAGTTTGCCATAAATAAGCCGTCCGGCATGTCCTTCCACTGTAGAAACCGGAAAATTGGGAATTTCGCTGTACGGGATTGATTCAATTATCTCAATTTCCTTGACCAGTCCGCCCAAACCGGTGCCCAAAATAATTCCAGTTTCAGGCCTGGCTCCTATTCGTTCTTCGATGAAGCTCGCGGTTGCTTTTATTTTCTCCAACATAATTTAAAATCTTTTTATTAAACATTTTCCCCTCTTCGTCGAGGAATTTAACTTTCACCGGCAGATAATAAAGAACTGATTTAAACTGCTCGTCCAACCCGGGCATTTCAGCTAACCTGACAGCATCTTTTTCTGTAGTTACTATTATTTTTTTTGCAGAATCTATTCGTTCAAATTTATTCATTATCAGCCGGATGTCACTTTCAGAATAGTTGTGGTGGTCTGAAAAACAGACCAGTTGTGTTTCGGCTGCAAATTGCCCCAAATATTCAGGAATTATATCGGGGGATGCAATGCCCGCAACAACCAGAACAGTGTAATTTTTAGCCTGATAAAATTCATCCGGGACCCGGATTCCCTGAAAAACAGGCTTTATTTTTCCGTAATCAAAAGTCGTAAAAAACAGTTCCTGGTAAGGTTTCAGCCGCACATCCTTTTGAAGAATCCGGCGCATAATGGGTGTAACCTCGGAGGGTGGACATTTGGTAAAAACAATAATATTTGCCCGCCGCATTTGTGCCACACCTTCCCGGAGCCGGCCTGCCGGAAGCAGCCTGTCTTTGTTCAAAGGCCGGTTGTAATCGATTAGTAAAATGTTTATTCCGGCAGTTATCCGGCGATGTTGAAAAGCGTCGTCGAGCAAAATTACATCGGGCGATTTTATATCCGGATTCTCCAATAACTGTTCAACACCTTTTACGCGGTTTTCGCACACCGAAACTGTTACTTCGGGAAATTTCTTTTTGATTTGAAGCGGTTCATCACCAACATTTGAAACAGATGAAGATTCTTCAACCCGTTTAAAACCCTTTGATTTTCGTTTGTAACCGCGGCTCAGGGTAGCTACCTGAAATTTGTCTTTTAACAATTCTATCATGTATTCAACATGCGGTGTTTTGCCTGTTCCGCCAACGGTTATGTTGCCAACCGAAACCACCGGCACGTCGAATTCCGTGGATTTCAGAATGTTTAAGTCGTACATCCGGTTACGGAAATAAACAAAAATTCCATACAAAAGGGAAAAAGGATAAAGCAAAACTTTAAGCATTCAATTCAATCATTTAAACGGTTGGCTAAGATAAAAATTTGCCCCCGGCTTTCCCAAAAATTCTACCCCCGGAAAAATATCCGGAAAAGATAAGCTGAAAACTTTTCACAGAAAAATGGAAAACAACGGCTACTCTCCGATAACTTTAATCAATTTCCCACTCTGAACCCGGTCTGAAAGTTCCAGATTATTGAGCAGCGCAAGTTCGTTCATCTGGCTTTGCGGCACACCAAAATAGCGAAAAGCATCGGCCAAAGTACCATTTTGCTGAATCCTCTTAACCCTGATTCTTTTGGGTTTAACATTAATTTTAGAAGCATCGGTCAGTCGGTTAAAGCTCTTCATGGTCGATTCAAACAGCCGTGCGAACGAATTGAAATCAACATCGCTTGTAACCCCGTGAAAAACATACACCTGGCCGCCATATTCAATAAAATACGACATTACTTTTAAAGCCTGCTGCTGACCGGTTTGCTGATCTTGCGATACTTGCTGCGAGATTGCTGCAACGGCAGGCAGTCCGTTAACCGTTTCGCGTTTCGATTCGAGTACAGTGAGACCCAACTCCTCGAGAGTGACTTGTGCCGCTTCGGCAGCTGTTTTTTGCTGAGCCAGCATAAAAACCATCATTGCCCGTCCATCCTGCGGCGCCATTTGAATCTGCAACGGTGAATTCTGAAGTTGCCAGCCTGCCGGTACGGGAAACCTGAACTTCATATCCGGATGATAAAACACATTTCCATCCACATATCCCTGCCTTGGATCTTCTCCGTAAACCATTCCGTCAATCATCTGGAGGTAACTGTTTTCATTCACTTTCCAATCGGAATAGCCCAGATTGCTTTTCCACTCGCTGGCCTGTTGGGAAACAGAGTTATATCGGTCGCCCGGATCGGGGTGTGTCGAAAGGAAAGTTGGAATTCCGCCATGGTCGCTGGCCATATTCATTTTATTGAGCACATTAAAAAAATCGGCCATTTTCTGGGCATCGTACTGAATTTTTGAAGCATATTCCACACCCAGACGGTCGGCTTCACGTTCGTTATCGCGACTGAATTTTAAGAAGAGCAACTGCATGCCCTGCATGGCATAATCTGCAAAATTTCGAAACTGCTCCGAAGCAATCATCCCGCCAATGAGCAACAATTGCCCCAACTGCTGTTTGCTTTGGTTGCTTACGGTGTGCCGGGCAGTAATGTGGCCCATTTCGTGCCCTAAAACGCCCATCAGCTCGGCTTCATTATTAAACTGAGCCAAAATACCGCGAGTGAAATAGATATACCCGCCGGGAACTGCAAAAGCATTAACTACAGGTGAGTCAAGAACCCGAAAATGATACTGCAAATTCGGCCTGTGCGAAAGTTTACCCATTTCATCGCCTTTGGTCTGAATAAATCTGAGCAATTGATCATCCTGGTACAAACCAAAGGTTCCAATTACAGTTGGGTCGTATTGCCTTCCCATCTCAATCTCTTGTGCTTCAGAAATTAGCATTATCTGCTTTTTCCCTGTTACCGGATTGACGGCACACGACGGCACGATGAAAGCAACGGCAAATACCAGAAAAATCCGAATCAGAAACTGTTTTAAAATCATAGCATGCATTTTTAGTGTTTTAACTTCCAATAAAACGGTGTAACATTAACTTTTCTTTTTGTTTAAACGGGAATTCGTAATTTTAGCTTTTTTGCATGATAAATATCGCAAAATATTTTTTTAGAATCGAAATGTATCGGTGTAAATATCTTTTTACAGTCGCTTTTATTGTTTTTTTTCGTTTTGGCTTTGCCCAAAATCAGGCATTTCCTGCTATTTTAAAACAAAATCTGGAAAATCATGTTCGGTTTCTGGCATCAGACAGTTTGCAGGGACGAGGATTTTCCGGCAACATAAATTCGCTGGGAATTGCTGCTGATTATCTGAAAAAAAATGTTGAAATTGCCGGACTTAAGCCATTTGAAAACAAATTCTCACAGGACTTTACACTAATTGAGTCTGTCCGGGACAAAGAACATTCTTTTTTAAAGGTATCAGGAAAACGGAAAGACAAATGGGTTGGTTCGGAAGAATTTGCTGTCATCAACCAAAAAACGGAAATTACAACAATTGAAGGCGCACCGGTGTTCCTGAGTTTTGGCATACCGGACGAAGAGGAAAAATCGGCTGAATTTTTTTTACCGGATATCCGGAACAAAATTGCAGTTGTTTCTTCCGGCACAGCAGAATCTTTTCTGAGTGGATTCACAGCATACTGGGACAACCACCTTGAGCACAAAAAAGCAGAAAAATTGTTTCAGGCCGGAGCAAAGGCAGTGATTCTGGTTACCGGAATTCCAGATGACGAGCAAAAGCTTTTCGGGCAGGTTGCAGGCTGGTCAAACAGAAGCCACTATTCACTTGAACAACCTCGTGAAAAACAAAATCGAAATCTGATTGTAGCCACACCCGAAGCAGCTGATGCCATTTTGGGCCGAAAAGGGCAGTGGAAGAAACTGCTTGAACAGGCTGCAAAGGGCAATCGTCCAAAAACTTTTGCTACAGGAAACAGAATTTTGTTAAAATCGGTTCGGAAAACAAAAGAAATAAGCGTACAGAATGTCATTGGGTTTCTGGAAGGCAGCGACCCGGTTCTGAAAGAGGAATGCGTTGTTTTTATGGCACATTACGATCATCTTGGATCAACTGATAGCGGAGAAATTTTTAACGGTGCCGATGACAATGCGTCGGGAACTTCAACACTTCTGGAAGTGGCCAGAGCACTTGCGCAATCTGGGGAACAACCCAGGCGAAGCATCCTTTTTCTTTGGGTTACCGCCGAAGAGGTGGGCATGATTGGCTCGGAATATTACAGCAAAAATCCGGTTTTCCCGCTCGAAAAAACGGCGGTGTGCATTAATCTCGACATGGTTGGCCGCGTTTACGAACCACGCGATTCGGTTTGGGTACATTCTCCAAAACAGGTAAAACCGTTTAACGAAATTTATGCTCTGGTTAATGATTTTGATCCCGACATTAAATCAATAGCAGAAAAAGCCGGCTTGAAAACAGACATTATTCCCGATTTTTCCCTGCCGGATAATTTTTTCTACTCCAGCGACCACTACCATTTTCACCGGAATGAGATTCCAATCCTGAATCTTTCAACCGGATACACAGCTGATTACCATCAACCAACAGACGACATTGAACGAATAAATTTCGATAAAATGAAAAAAGTGGCAGAATTTTGCTATTTGATTGGATTAGCTGTTGCAAATAAATAGGAATAAAAAAAAGGCTTCGTAAAAACAGAATGTATTTACAAAGCCTTTCCTGACACAATAAAAATTCAATTATTTGCACTGATTTGTCCGCGAATTTCACCCCCCGGATTTTTGGTTGTGTGAACATTTACATAAGCAGCACCGCCTTCCAATGCACTTATGAGTGCTTCAAAAGATTCTCCTGCAAGCGGCCCAAGAAGATTTTCTTCAGTGATTACGCCACTTGCAAGCATTCCGTTGGTTTTTCCCTCCAGTAAACTTGCCGGCGGGCCGCCCGGATAAAGCCATGCTACAACAGGGCCATTTACTCCGGCTGGAGCGAGATGAATATGTACCCTGTCTGCATTTTCAAGGTTATTCACAAATTATTTTATTAAAGTTTCTCAATCTAATTTGTTAAATCTTTCAAAACAGCACATTTAAAAAAACAGATTTTGATTCCAATGCATTGAACATTCAGCTGAATATCGTTCAATTTGATTTTTTCTCTACAAAATTTCTATTTTAGGGAATTAAAAGCGAAAAATATGAAAATTGTAGTACTCGACGGATATACGCTGAACCCCGGAGACCTAAGCTGGGAAGGAATAAAAAATTTGGGTGAATGTACGATTTACGACCGAACCCCTCCCGAAAAAACGGTGGAACGCGCCGGCGACGCAGAAGCGGTTTTTACCAATAAAGTTGTTTTTAACCACGAAGTAATCAGCCAGTTACCCAACCTCAAATTTATTGGTGTGCTGGCAACGGGTTACAATGTGGTGGATTTGGATGCTGCAACCAAAGCGGGAATTGTGGTGACCAACATTCCGGCATACAGCACGGCATCGGTGGCACAGATGGTTTTTTCACACATACTTCATATTGTTCAAAATGTTTCCAGGCATGCTGATTCGGTAAAAAAAGGTGATTGGGCAAAAAGCATCGATTTCAGTTACCACCTTACCCCGCAAACTGAACTGGCCGGTAAAACCATTGGCATTATTGGCTTCGGGCAGATTGGCCAGGCAGTTGCAAAAATTGCACTCGCTTTTGGCATGAATGTAATTTTTCACAACCGCAGCAAAAAAGAAACAAAATCGGATATACGTCAGGTAGATTTGAATATGTTGCTTGCCGAAAGTGACTTCATCAGCATCAATTGCCCGCTAACCGATGAAAATGCGGGATTCATCAACAAAGTTGCCATCGGTAAAATGAAAACTTCTGCCATTTTAATCAACACCGGACGCGGACCACTGATTAACGAAACCGATTTGGCTGAGGCACTCATAATCCCCTGCTTACTGCAAAAAACTGTTACATTACGCCTCACATTGCCTGGGCCACTACCGAAGCGCGCGAAAGATTAATGCAAATTGCCACCGAAAACCTGAAAAGTTTTCTGAAAGGAACTCCACAAAACAAAGTGAATTAAAGGCAGTTGCACAAATACAGCATCCGGACAAAATTTTTCGCCATCTGACTGAAACAAAGAAGCAGTCCATACGTTTTATATGAGGTTTATAAAATTATGGTTTTCAAAATACTACATGTTGTTTTACTGGCTGCGGTGAAATATTTTTTTACACTTCCCTATGCCTTACTAATCGGGCTTGAATTCGAGCAGGCCATAATTGCTGTTCTTGTTGGCGGCATGGGTGGCTTTTTATTTTTTTACTACCTGAGTCGCCCCGTTATTCGGGGGTTTAATGCAATCTGGCCTTGTATATGCAACTATATACCGCAGTTCATAAAACTACGGTATAACGAATTCTGCAACCGAAGCAAAGTAACGCGAAAAATCAAAATTTTTACCCGTAAAAACCGGTTTTTGGCCCGCTTCAAAAAAACTTACGGCTTTTGGGGACTTATTATTGCCACACCGCTGTTTCTGACCATTCCGCTGGGTGCTTTTTTGGCAGGAAAATATTACCGGCACCGGCGCCATCTGGTGTTATATATGATGGGCTCCATTGTGGTCTGGGCTGTTGTTTTATCGGGAATCGTTCATCTGTTTCCCAATGTATTTCTCAAGTAAAGAAATATTCCTTTCGTTGGAAATAACCTTTCGGTCCGCTTCCGAAATGTCCATCGCTCCTGCTTCCCGCAACTTAATCCATTTAAAATCAACATGTTCATTCAGTCTAATTTTACCTTCCTGAATAAAACAAATAAATGGAATTAGCTCAATGGTTTTGAACCCGTAATCGTGAACCGCAGGTTCAAGTCGTTCAATAATTTCAAGTTGAAGTTCAAGTTCTTCATTTATTTCCCGGATGATACATTCCTCTTCGCTTTCTTCCTGCTTTAATTTTCCTCCGGGGAATTCCCACTGAAACGGATGATGCGGATGCTCACCCCGCTGTGTCAGCAAGATTTTTTCATTTTGAATGATGATTGCGCATGTTACTTTTATCATTCTTCAAAATTAATTCATTTGAAGCTGATATCTTTGCAAAAAAACGTGAATGACCAAAGAAGAGTTACTCGATCTGATTGTTTCGTGGGAAAACCTTCCGTTGTTGGTTCGGCAACTGGAAACAGAACCGAAAAATTTAGAGTTGCTGATGGAGTTGACATTTGA
>CAZCPH010000099.1:0-1358 GCA_964500105.1 uncultured Mariniphaga sp.
AAACCAAAAAAGAACTGCAGAAAATGCTCCGCGACAAAAAAAACGTGGAGTTTCGCGATCAGATCTACTACGCGTTGGGTAATATTTTTTTCAGGGAAGGAAACCGCGATGTAGCCATCGAAAACTACCAAAGTTCGGTGGCCAGCAGTTACAACAACCAGTTTCAACGTGCCCAATCGGCTATTACGCTGGCCAATCTCTATTTTGAAGATCAAAACTATCGTGGCGCACAGGCTTATTACGACAGTGCAATGATTATTATTGACGAAACCTATCCCAACTACAGTCAGCTGTCAGCTCAGTACCGGAGCCTGTCGAACCTCGTGGAAAATATTGTTACCGTTGAACGCGAAGACAGTTTGCAACGCATTGCACTAATGCCCGAAACGGAACGGGAGGCTTTAATTGCCCGGTTAATGCGCGAAGAACAGGAACACCAGCGAAACATGGAAAGTCTGGCTCTGCAGGGGCAGCGCGACCAGGGATACTATCGCTCAAACCGTTACAGAATGGGTATGGGAAGTGGCCAGCAGGGAGCCGGTTGGTATTTCTATAATCCGCAAACAGTGGCATACGGGCAGGTAACATTCCAGCAACGCTGGGGCCAGCGAAAACTGGAAGACAACTGGCGCCGTTCAAACAAAAGCACCGTTTCCATGGATGAAATGGACGAAATGGCAGAACCCATCGATTCCTCGCAAATTGTAATCCGCGTGGAAGACCCACTGCAGAAGGAATTTTATACCCAGGACCTCCCGCTTACTGATTCGCTGATGGTTATTTCGCACGACAAAATCAGGGACGCACTGTACAACGCGGGGAAAATTTATAAATCGGAATTTTCGAACTATCAACGATCGGCCGAAGCGTTTGAAGAACTGCTGAAAAGATATCCCAACAACATGTATCAGCTTTCGGCCTGGTTCGATTTATACGATTTGTACGAACTTTTAGGCGACAAACAAAAATCAGATTATTACCGAAACCTAATTATTTCAAGATTCCCCAACAGTAAGTACGCACAATACCTGATAAATCCCAACTTTTTTGTGGAACTCGAGGCGCGTAACGACAGTATCAACCGCCTTTACGAAGAAACCTTCAGAAATTACCGTTCGGGCAATTACCGGAATGTATTAACGCTGGCCGGTTCAATAAAACAAATGCAACCCGACAGTGTAATCATTCCAAAAATTGAGTTTATGGAAACGGTGGCTCAGGGAACACAAACCGACATTCACAATTTTGAAAACCTGCTGAAAAGCTACATTCAAACCTGGCCGCAGGCCGAACCCACGCCGGGGTCTTTATCATGCCGGGACCCGCAAGCTATGTTGGTGGCGACATCGTGGCAGGGC
>CAZCPH010000099.1:1368-9854 GCA_964500105.1 uncultured Mariniphaga sp.
AATTTTAACCCTGATTCAGGACAGTACACTCGCCGACTACCAAAAACTGGTAGATTTGGGTTACATCAACGAAGAGATTCAAAACGAAGAAATTCTGCTGGCTGAACGCAGGGAAAACGACGAGTTTGGCGGAAGATTTACCTACGACGAAGATCTGCTTCATTATTTCGTAATTGCTTACCCGCGAAGTGAAGAAGTGGATATGAACCGCCTGAAATTCGACATCGCCAATTACAATATTGACCATTATACCAAAATAGATTTCGATATTGAAACCGAAGCGCTGAATGAAAAAACCAATCTTGTTGTGGTGCGGTCGCTCAGCAACAAAGAAGACGGGGTGATTTATCACCGCGCCATCATCAGAAAAGCACCGGTTTTCCAGACTCTTGCAGGAATTGATTATGTGAATTTTGCCATATCATCAACCAATTACCGGCAAATACTTTCAGAAGGGTCCATTGCCGACTACCTGAAGTTTTTTGTGAAAAATTACAGTCGTTATATCGGGCCCGACTTTAGCGACGATGAGTTTGATATTTCGCCGGAAGAGTTAATGGCCCGGGCCCGCGAAGAGGAACAAATGCTGCGTGAACGGGGAGAATTCCGCGTTGTAGATACCGGCGCAGGTTCAATGTTTAGCCGGGATATCGACACCACCCAGATATTTGTTTTGGCAGTGAAGGACACCCGGATGTCGCTAAGACAGGCACTAAACGGTTTTGCACAGTTTAACCGCGACGAATTCAGGGGTTGGAATCTTGCAACGCAAACCACACCATCGGGTGAATACCAGCTCATGGTGGTGCGGGGAATTCCTTCGCTTAATGAAGCCATGTCGTACTTCAGAAAAGTGGTTGTTACCCGCAGCCTGTTTGAACCGTTGGGGCAGACAACTTACCGTAACTTCCTGATTACCGGCGAGAACCTGGAGAAACTTATTGAAGAAAACAAAGTGGAAGAATACATCGATTTCTTCCGCGACAATTACATTCAGCGTAGTCCGGCTCAGCAAACACAGCCTTCAGTGCCAACACAGCAACCGACCCAAACTACAGATGAACCGGATATTACAGACGAACCGGATGATTCGCCTGAAACCTATTCTGGTCCGTACAGTGTAGAAATTGAAAAACCACATTACTTCGTGTTTGTGGTTCCTGCACAGGGAGTGGATAAAACTCAGTTTATAAACGGACTGGAGCAGTTTAATCAGGCCAGTGATTTCGGTTCATTAACTATTGAAGAGGTTACCATTGATGATTTCCGTGTTGCAATTGTTATTTCCGAATTGCCCGACAGTGAGGCTGCAACCCGTTACTCGCGCACAGTGGTTCAAAACCGTGAACTATACGAACCCCTGGGAACAGCCACTTACCGCAATTTCCTGATTTCAACCGAAAACTTCGAAATTTTCCTTCAGGAAAAAAACATTAATGCATACATGGACTTTTACAAACTTATATACCTGGGCGATTAACCGGTTAAAGTTTGTTAACCCACAACCCCGGCACTTTTTTTGTTTGTAACTTTACCTTCTATGAAAACAATTAAGGAGAAAACAATATGAGGAAACCACGAATACTTTGGGTTGATGACGAAATAGATGTATTAAAAGCACACATAATTTTTCTGGAAAGTAAAGAGTACGAAGTTGAAACGGCCAATAACGGCCTGGATGCTATTGAAAAAGTGAAAGAAGATTTCTTCGACATAATTTTTCTGGATGAAAACATGCCCGGAATGACCGGGTTGGAAACACTGAATGAAATAAAAACCGTTTCGCCCAATGTACCGGTGGTTATGATTACCAAAAGCGAAGAAGAAAACATTATGGATGAGGCCATTGGTTCAAAAATAGCCGATTACCTTATAAAACCAGTAAATCCGAAACAAATTCTGCTGTCGCTGAAAAAAAATATCGACCAGAAACGACTGGTTACCCGGCAAACCACTTCGGCCTACCAAACGCAGTTTTCGCAAATAGGTATGCGCATTAACGACCGGTTGAACTACAACGAGTGGGTGGATGTTTATAAAAAGCTGGTTCATTGGGAAATAGAACTTGCAACTTCGGAAGACGATACCATGGATCAGGTGCTTGCCATGCAAAAAGACGATGCCAACAAAGCTTTCTTTAAATTCATAAGAGAGAATTATCTCGAATGGCTGAATAAAGACTACGGTGAACGCCCGATGCTTTCGCAAGATATTTTTCACCATAAAATTTTTCCGATGCTCGATGCCGGGCAAAAAGTTTTTGTGTTGGTAATTGACAATCTGCGATTCGACCAGTGGCGAACAATCAGCCCGGTTTTTGAAGAATACTTTAGGGTAGATTCAGATGAGCTTTATCTGAGCATTTTGCCCACCGCAACCATGTATGCCCGCAACGCCATGTTTGCCGGTCTGCTTCCGTCCGAAATTGAAAAA
The DNA here is from genome assembly GCA_964500105.1 of uncultured Mariniphaga sp. Classification (GTDB taxonomy): domain Bacteria; phylum Bacteroidota; class Bacteroidia; order Bacteroidales; family Prolixibacteraceae; genus Mariniphaga. Next base: position 3,802 of record CAZCPH010000099.1, read on the forward strand.
GTGTATCCGCATTTGTGGGAAGACGATGATAATGAAGGCAATAAAAACCGCCACGAAGAAGAATTGCTGCGCAAGCAACTGGAAAGGCACCGGCGAAAAGAAAAGCTTTATTTTGAAAAGGTGTCGGGAATCCGCCGTGACCGGCAAACATCGGAAAGCCTGAAAAATATTCTGGAAAGCGACCTTTCGGTTATGGTTTTCAACTTTGTGGATATGATTTCGCACGCCCGCACCGAAATGGAAATGATTCGCGAGCTGGCAAACGATGAAAAAGCTTACCGATCGTTAACGCTGAGCTGGTTTAACCACTCTTCGTTGCGCGAACTTATCCGCAGTCTGGCCGGAAACAACATTAAACTTGTAATCACCACCGACCACGGCACCATCAGAGTCGATAATCCGGTAAAAGTGATTGGCGACCGTGAAACCAATACCAACCTGCGCTATAAACTGGGTAAAAACCTGAATTACAAGTCTAAAAGCGTATTTGAAGTGCGCGATCCGAGACTGGCCTATTTGCCCTCACGCAATGTAAGCACCAGCTATATTTTCGCCCACAACAGCGACTTTTTTGCCTATCCGAATAATTATAACTATTACGCAAACTATTACAAGGATACGTTCCAGCATGGCGGAATTTCACTGGAAGAAATGATTATTCCGCTGGTAACGATGGCGCCAAAAGGGTAGATTTTTTTGAGAAGAATTAATTTTAATAAATTTGAGGTGTGGAATTGATTAATAAACATATTTCCGAAATTAAAAATCTTTGTAAAAAGTTTCATGTTGCTGAATTGTATGTTTTTGGATCTGTTACCAAAGAAAATTTTTCGGCATCAAGTGACATCGACTTTTTAGTTCAGTTTGAAAATGTTGACCCAAGGGAATATTTCGATAATTATATGGATTTAAAAGAGCGATTGGAAAAACTTCTCTCCAGAGATGTTGATTTAGTGGAAATTCAAACCCTGAAAAATCCGATACTCAAACGTTCAATAGACCGAAATAAAATATTCTTATATGGACGAGAAGATTCTAAAGTGGCTGTATGATATCCGCAATGCTATAAATGAAATCGATGATTATTTTGCTAATGTTCCACTGGATTTTACACATTACAAAAATAATACTATTCTAAAACGGGCTGTGGAAAGGGATTTGGAAATTATTGGTGAGGCTGTGAAACGAATTCTCAATAACGATCCAAATTTTCCGATCGAGAATGCCAGACGGATTGTGGGATTGCGAAATCAAATCATTCATGCTTATGACAATATTTCTGACGAAAATATTTGGGCAATCATTATAAAACATCTTCCTCTTTTAAAAAATGAAGTAACGAATTTGATTAAAACCAATTGAAAAATTAATTTAACCAGGTACGACAGACCTCTTCACCACAAAATCTCCTTTTTCTGCACCAATTTTACGGCCAATTACGGGGCATTTTACCATGAGTAAAAAGAAAAGTCGCGGGTCTGATTCAAACATCAGGCCTTCGTAATTGCCCATTCCTTTTGAAATGATGAGGTCGGCCTGTTGATAAATTTCTTTAAACTCCCGACTTACCCTGTACAGTAATGTGGAAGGCGCATCATCTCCATTAGAGATAATTTTCGCCACCGGATGAATCCCTGCCTCACGGGCTTCTTTTTCGGTGGCATCATTCAAAACCGGCATTTCGCGCACGGCAAACCAAACATCTGGGTGATTAATGGTTTCGAGAAACAGCCTGTCCAGCACAATTTCACCACAATTGTCGCCCAGGTACAAAATGGTCTTCGCCTTTTTTATCTCATCCTGAAGTTGTTGGGAATGATCGATAGTGAAATCCGAGTTCAATACTCTATCAATGGTTCCCTCCACATCGAAATGATTTGTTGGGCCAAAATCGATGATGTTGCCGGCAATGGCAAGACGCAAGGCCGTATCAAACTGATTTGCTGTGTTACGAATCATTTCCCGAAACTCTTCATAGCGTTCAAGCATCAAACGGTTGCCGTCCTGTTTCTCTTTCCGGTAAGGATCTTCGACGTTGGAATACTCCCTTAACCGCGCCAATATATTTCGCGTAATTTCCGGCGAATAACTTGTCTCCAGGTCTGTAGCAGCAATCTCTTTCAGCATTTCACCTGCCACATAATCTCTTTTTTCTTCCGGAATTTCATATTTTCCGAGCCGCTGCTGCAACGCTTTTACCTGGCAAATCAAACATTCGTAGTTCATACAAGCAAATCTAATAACATTTCAGCAAAAAATTTAAAGAACTTTAGTTCAATTCAAATTCAATTAAAGAAGAAAATAAAATCTTTACATTCGCAGAAACAATTCAATATTAAGTTATGCGCTTTTTACTCATTTTCTCAATTCTGTTTCTACTAAACAATTCTCTATGGAGCCAATCTCTCCCAAAAATTGAATTTCAAACTTCAGTTGGAAAAATCGTTGTGGAAATTGACACTGTTCATGCTCCGGTTACTGCCAAAAACTTTCTGGCTCATATTAAAAACGGCACTTTTAAAAATGCTGCTTTTTATCGCACTGTCAGACAGGATAATCAGCCAAACAATGAAATTAAAATTGAGGTCATTCAGGGCGGATTATTTGCGGATGCAGAAATTGAAAAACACCCGGGGATACGGCACGAAACCACAAAAGAAACCGGGTTACAGCACCTGAACGGAACCATTTCGATGGCACGAAACGAACCGGGCACAGCTTCCACCGAGTTTTTTATATGCATTGGCAGCCAACCCGAACTGGATTTTGGCGGCAAACGAAATCCGGACGGACAAGGATTTGCCGCGTTTGGCAAGGTAACTAAAGGAATGGACGTTGTAAGAAAAATTCAACGGTTACCAGATGAAAATCAGTACTTTAAAAATCCGGTACAAATTCTTTCAGTTAATAAGGTAAACTAATTGAGAAGAAGTAAGAGGGTTAATTGTTCACATTAATAAACCGAGCCGGTAACTCCCATGTTACCAGCTCAGTAAAATTCAAATGGATACAAAAAAATGCTATTTCAGTCTGATGACCGGAAAGAAGCCTTAATGTATCAAAAGCCGGTCCTTTAGCAGTCATAACTTTTGGAGAATGACAGTCGTTACACCCCAACACAGTAACCAGCTTTTTAAATTCGGATTGGGTTGGAAGCTGCTTTTGATTTTTGACGGAAATATTTGAATAACTAAACGATACAGGATCGAACAAACCAATATGGTTACCCTGACGAAGCCACATTTTTCCTTCGCCGGCATCCAGAATCTGATCAACACCCAGCGGCGGCATAGCCTGGTTTAACGCAACCGAACTGAAACTGACAAAATTTCTCCCGTCGAAACGCTGAATTCCGTTCTCGGTTCCAATCCATAAAAAACCTTTCTTATCCTGCCACACACAATTGACATTGTTTGTATTTAAACCTTCGTTGCGGGAAAAACGGTTGAAGATGTATGACATCTGCCCAAACCCGGGAATAAAATTCAGGAACAAAAAAAAGAGGCTGCCTTTTTTTGACAGCCCCATTGGTTTTTTACTACGCCGCAATGGTGGAAAAAACTTCTTCCAACACATCGGGATACTTATCTTTAAAATTTTGATAGCACCAATCGTGCAATTCCTGAACCTCCGAAGGTTCTACCCATCGAATACACTTTGACAGTTCTTTTCTGAACAGTTGCTTACTGAAGCTAACTTTGGGTAAAATAACTTTTGCGTAATCGAGCATGGCCAAAATGTTTTAGTTTTTAAATCCGACATTAATATAACAGCTAAAACTGAATTAAGGTATGTTATAAAATATGGTTTAACAATCCTTAACAATGCCATACTTTTTTGTCTTTATATATCTGATTGGAATATTGCCGGTTACAAACAATAAACCTGAAACCTGTTATAAAACATTAACTTGTTTTTTCGTATTTTTTACCTGCTTCACGAGCCCGTTCGAATGTTTTTTACAAAAGTTGCCACTGCTGTTTTTACATCCGGTCCATTTTCAAGAGCTTTAACAAAAGCACTCCCAATAATGGCTCCACCAGCGAAGTTACAGGCATTGGCGAAAGTGGCATTGTCCGAAATTCCGAATCCAATCAGACACGAATTTTTCAGTTTCATTTGCTGAATCCGTTCAAAATAATCCTGATGAAAATCTTCCACTTTTTTGCCCGCACCGGTGGTCGAAGCCGATGAAACCATGTAAATAAATCCACCCGACACTTCATCAATTTGCCGGATACGTACCTCAGGTGTTTGCGGTGTTATCAGCAGAATGTTATGCAGGTTGTTTTGTTCAAACGATTGCTTAAAATGCAAATCAAACTCTTCCAGAGGAAGGTCGGGTAAAATGGCACCATCAATCCCGGCTTCCCTGCATTTTGTGCAAAATTCTTCCACGCCAAACTGCATTACCGGATTGAAATACCCCATTAAAATCAAAGGAATTTTTACCGACTCGCGAATGTTTTTCAGTTGCTCAAAAAGCAATTTGAGCGACATGCCTTTTTTCAGGGCAATTTCACTACTACGTTGAATTGTTGGGCCGTCTGCTGTCGGGTCGGAAAACGGAATGCCGATTTCGATGAGGTCCACACCATTTTTTTCCAGTTCCTGAATGATTTCAACGGTGTCATTCAGATTGGGAAATCCGGCGGTAAAATAAACCGATAGTATGTTTTCTTTTTTCGTTTCGAAAAGCTGATTGATCCTGTTTTTCATGTTGTTAAGAATAAGCCCCCTAAATCCCCCAAGGGGGAGATGGAGAAAGCATTTTTAATATTTGCTATACATAATATATTTTTCTCATCTTCTTCTCTTGCTCTCCTCTCCTTTGGAGAGATTGGGAGAGGTTTCCTCTTATTCCCTCCCTTGCGGAGGGTTAGGGAGGGCCTCTTAATACCCAAAATACTCCAAATACGTTTCCATATCCTTGTTGCCGCTGCCCGAGAGGTTGATGACATTCATATCATCCGGTTTCATTTTAATTTTTTCGAGGCCAGCCAATGCATGTGCCGATTCCAGTGCCGGGATGATTCCCTCTTTTTGGGTGAGCAACAACGCTGCTTTCAAGACCTCTTCATCTGTGGCAGCCAGAAATTTTGCCCGTCCGGTTTTAAACAGATGCGCGTGCAGCGGTCCTATTCCGGGATAATCGAGCCCGGCAGAAATGGAGTACGGTTCGGTAATTTGCCCGTCGGCATTTTGCATAAGCATGGTACGGCTGGCATGCAAAACCCCCGGAGAACCCACTAATAATGTTGCAGCTGTTTCTTTGGTATCCACTCCTTTCCCGGCTGCTTCCACGCCGACCAGTTCCACCTGTTCGTCGTTAAGATAATGATAAAACGCACCGGCAGCGTTACTACCTCCGCCAACGCAGGCCAGAATCCGGGTGGGAAACTCACTGCCGGTTTGCACCAGCAGCTGGCTTTTCATCTCTTTGCTGATAACCGACTGAAACCGGGCCACCATGTCGGGATACGGGTGCGGCCCAACCACAGAACCGATGATGTAGTGCGTGTCTTCCGGATTGTTAATCCAGTCGCGCATAGCCTCGTTGGTGGCGTCTTTCAGTGTTTTGTTGCCGCTGTGCACCGGGATGACCTCTGCTCCCAACATTTTCATTTTTTTCACGTTGGGTGCCTGGCGCTGCACATCGAGCGCCCCCATGTAAACCACGCATCTTAAACCTTTTAATGCACAAACCGTTGCTGTGGCTACCCCGTGCTGACCGGCGCCGGTTTCAGCAATAATGCGGGTTTTGCCCAGTTTTTCGGCCAGCAAAATCTGTCCCACCGTGTTGTTCAGCTTATGCGAACCGGTATGGTTCAGATCTTCGCGTTTCAGGTAAATTTTTGTGCCGTAATGTTCAGACAACCGGCCGGCAAAATAGAGCGGCGACGGACGCCCCACGTAATCTTTCAGCAACTGGTCAAATTCTTTTCTGAATTCCGGCGATTCGATAATCTCCAGATAACGGCGTCTGAGTTCATCGATGTTGGCAAACATCATTTCGGGAATTCGACAACTATGCAGCAGCTCCTTGAGAATGA
>CAZCPH010000100.1:0-1417 GCA_964500105.1 uncultured Mariniphaga sp.
TTTCAATTTTCGAAATCGATTTTTCGAGGCAGTGGGCAATTTCCTGGTACGAAACCGGCACTTCAATGGGCAGCGCAGTCATTTGGTTCGGTCCCTGCACAATAAAATCCGGTGGCGGGTCTTTCAGTTGCGAAAGCGCCGAACCCACATGGATTTTTATTTCCTCTGCTGTACGTTCACCAATTTTAATGTTGTGCTGGTGTCGCATATACTCCATAATGTCGGCCGTTAAATCATCGCCGGCAATACGGATGGATTTATTGGTTACAATTCCACCCAAAGAAATAACCGCAATTTCGGTAGTACCACCACCAATGTCAACCACCATGTTTCCCTCAGGTGCTTCCACATCCAGGCCGATCCCAATTGCAGCAGCCAGGGGCTCATAAACCATGTATACTTCCCTGCCGCCGGCATGCTCAGCTGAGTCGCGGACTGCACGTATTTCCACCTCAGTACTTCCTGAAGGTATACAAATGACCATCTTCAATGCCGGGGAAAACATCTTTGGCTTGGAATTAATCATTTTTATCATACCCCTGATCATCTGCTCTGCAGCATTAAAATCTGCAATTACACCATCGCGCAAAGGCCTGATGGTTTTAAGATTAGCATGGGTCTTCCCCTGCATTTGCCGGGCTTTTTCTCCAATGGCCACCAGTTTTTCGGTTTTCAAATCAATGGCAACAATGGAGGGTTCATCCACCACAATTTTATCGTTGTGAATGATTATGGTATTGGCTGTTCCCAGGTCAATGGCAATTTCCTGAGTTAAAAACGAAAATAATCCCATCTTCTGTAGTTAATTATATATCAATGTTTAAAATGTCTCCTTCCGGTAAAAACCATGGCAATGCCAAACTCATTGCAGGCATCTATCACTTCCTGGTCGCGAATGCTGCCACCCGGTTCCACAATGTATTTTACGCCGTATTCGTTGGCCGCCTCAATACTGTCGCGGAACGGAAAAAATGCATCGGAAATGAGCACTGATTCTTCCAGTTTAACGCCTTCTTTCAAATGAAACCTTGGCATGGTCAGATGACGCAAACTGTCGAGCCGGTTGGGTTGTCCCATGCCTGCACCTGTCAGCCAGAACGCACCATTTTCTTTCTGCGTAACAATGGCAATGGCATTGCTTTTTAAATGTTTACAAGCAGTAACGCCAAACTTCGCCAGGTTTATTTTTTCTGTGCCGAACTCTTTTTCTGTCACGTTTTCAAACTGCGCATCCATTCCTTCATCTTCATCCTGCACCAGCATTCCACCGCTAACAGAACGGTATAATTTCTCTTTTGTTATTTCCGGTTTCACCTGAGTTACCAGCAAACGCAGGTTTTTCTTTCTGGCAAAAACTTCCAGTGCTTCTTCAGTAAATTCAGGTGCAATTATAATCTCCACAAATTTGCTTCCGAAC
>CAZCPH010000100.1:1427-9851 GCA_964500105.1 uncultured Mariniphaga sp.
GGCAACTTCTTTGGTCACCTTACCGGTAAAACAAATGATACTGCCAAAAGCGCTGATGGGGTCGCCGGCCCAGGCCAGTTCGAGCGATTCCAGAATATTCCCTGTAACTGCCAGTCCGCACGGATTAAGGTGTTTTATAACCGAAACAGCCACTTTATTTTCGATGTGAGTGACCGAATGATACGCATCACTGGCGGCTTTCCAGGCGGCATCGGCATCGAGCATATTGTTGTATGAAAGCGCTTTGCCCTGAAGTACCTGCGCATTGGACAGCGTTAACTCCGAAGGAACGTTGCTGAATTTGTAAAAAGTGGCTTGCTGATGCGGATTTTCGCCATAACGGAGTACCTGCCCGTTGTTCAGGCTGATCCGTTCGGCATCGCTGCCTTCACCGTTGAAATAGCTAAAAATGGCTGCATCGTAATGCGACGAAACTGCAAATGCCTTACCGGCAAACCATTTCCGGTCGTCCGGCGAAAATTCACCGCTTTTTTCATTCAGTAATTTCAACAGCGGCTGATATTCCTTTTGCGAAGGAACAATCACCACATCGTTAAAATTCTTGGCTGCCGCCCTGATGAGCGAAATACCGCCTATATCAATTTTTTCAATAATGTCCTGTTCCGATGCACCTGAGGCTACGGTATCTTCAAACGGATACAAATCCACAATCACCAAATCGATTTCGGGAATGTCGTATTCAGTCAACTGACTCACATCGCCCTGATTTTCACGGCGTGACAAAATTCCTCCAAAAATTTTCGGATGAAGGGTTTTTACACGTCCTCCCAAAATGGAAGGATAACCTGTCAGGCTTTCAACCGATTGAACCGGAACATTCAGCGATTCAATAAAACTTTTTGTTCCGCCGGTGCTTAAAATTTTCACACCCAGTTCATTTAGCTTCAGAATAATTGCATCCAGGTTTTCCTTATGATAAACCGACACTAAAGCGGTCTTAATTTTTTTATTCTCAGCCATTTAATTCCTTTTTCAAATTCGTCTGCAAAGATAGAAAATTCAAATCATATCCTGTTATAAAACAGATTTTTATCTTTCGTTAGTAAAATAAAAAGTTTCTTTGCTGTTTCGAAACACCATTTGTAATACTTAAGAAAAATTAACACTAATAAGTTGATTCCGGAAAATTCTGAACCGGGAGGAAAGATTTTTATTGCTCAAAATGGTTTGCATTTTAATACTTTTACACTGAAAATAATTTTGGCAAATGGTGCTGATTAGGTTAATTATTGAAAGTTTTTCGTTTGCATTTAATTCGCTTCGGGCGAATAAATTGCGAACATTCCTTTCGCTGCTGGGAATCACCATCGGTATTTTTGCCATTATCTCTGTTTTTACGGTCATCGACTCGCTCGAGCGCTATATTCGCGAAAGCCTGAATGCTTTGGGAACCAACATGGTTTATATTCAGAAATGGCCATGGGGACCAGCCGAAGGCGAAACCGAGTATCCGTGGTGGAAATACATGAACCGGCCGGTACCGGAAATTGGCGAAGTCGAAGAAATTATGCGCAGAGGATCGTCATTTCAAAGTGCGGCTTTTTTTTATACGTTTTCGCGTACAGTGCAACACGAAAGCAACCAGATTGACAACGCCACGGTTATGGCAACCACTTCCGATATTTATGACATCTGGAGCCTGAAACTCACCGGCGGCAGGTATTTCACCGAAAGTGAAATGCAGTCGGGCGCACCAGTAGCGCTTATTGGTGCCGAAATTGCCGATAAACTTTTCCCTGACCTTGATCCCATTGGCCGGTTCATCAAAATTCAGGGCTTCCGGTTTCAAATTGTTGGCCTGTATGAACGTACCGGACAGGATATGTTTGGCACCAGCATGGACAATTACATCCATATCAGCGCCGTCAAGTCGTTTTACATGGTTGACATTCGAAACCGCGATATGGGACAGAGTTTGTGCGTAAAAGCAAAACCGGATATTGAACAACAACGGTTTATTGCCGAACTGGAAGGTGTTATGCGAAGCATCCGCCGGTTGAAACCTATGGAAGAAAACAATTTTGCACTGAACGAAGTGAGCCTCATTTCCAACCAGTTCGACCAGTTTTTTATCGTGTTCAACATGGCCGGATGGATAATCGGCGGGTTTTCCATTATTGTAGGCGGATTTGGCATTGCCAATATCATGTTTGTTTCGGTAAAGGAACGCACCAAAATCATCGGAATTGAAAAAGCATTGGGCGCCAAAAGGTATTTTATTTTGTTCGAATTTATTTTTGAAGCCATTGTACTTTCGGTAATTGGCGGAATTGTGGGGTTGATTCTGATTTTTATCGGAACCCAAATAGTGAGTTACGCCACTGAATTTACCATCATTTTAACGGCAGGCAACATTGTTACCGGACTGATGATTTCCAGTGTTATCGGCTTTGTTGCCGGACTGATGCCGGCGCGGGCAGCTTCAAGATTAAATCCGGTGGAGGCGATGAATGCGGTGTGAATATCAAACCACCCCCAGATGCAGCAGCGCATCGCCTTTGTAAACCACCGGCGCATGGTTCAGCCCGATGATGTATCCCGAATGGGGAATTTTTACCTTAAACTCATATTTTCCGTAGGGGTCGGAAATGGTGCCTACCTCCTGCCCTTTTTCCACTTTGGAACCATCTTTTACAAAAAACCGGAACAAACCACCCTGCCGGGCACGCACCCAGGTCGATTCTTTGATAATGACCGGCGGAGGATAACCGTTTTGTTCCATTTCTGCCGAAAAATCGCGCATACCGAGGTGGTGCATCACCCGCAAAGTTCCGAAAACACCCCGTTTGGTAATACGCTGGTTGAAGTCGTGTGATTTCCCTCCCTCGAAAAGCATTACTTTTTTTCCTCTTTTCGAAGCTGCCTCCCGAAACGATTTATCGCGTTGCGCGGCATAAACTATAAACCGGGGATTAAACACTCTGGCCAGTTGCAGCAACTCTTCATTGTCTTTTGAAACACGTATTTGCGACGAATTAAACCTGCGTGCCCCGCCGGTGTGAAAATCGATGCAGTAATCCACATGCGGCAAAATTTCATTCATCAGATGGTGGGCAAAAATACTGGCCAGCGAACCTTTGGTTGAGCCGGGGAAAGCGCGGTTTAAATCTTTCCCATCGGGAAATTCGCGGGTTTGGTTGATAAAACCAAAAATATTCACTGTTGGAATGGAAATGACCATGCCGGCATCGGGTCGGGTGTATTTTTTGGCCAGCAGTTCGCGCACAATTTCCACACCGTTCAGTTCGTCGCCATGAATACTTGCGGTGAGCAACAAAACCGGTCCGTCTGCTTTTGCCCGTTCCACCACAACCGGCACTTCCAGTTTGGTATAGGTATGCAGACGGGCGATGTCGAGGTTCAGATACTTTTTTCTTCCTGGAATGATCTCATCACCTAAAATGGTAATGGTTTTGTAACTCTTTTTTCTCATGGCTCACACATGACGTTCAACATATCGAATAATGCTTTTGGCAATATTTTTACCCGTAGCTTTTTCAATTCCTTCCAGCCCGGGAGATGAATTCACTTCAAGAATTAACGGTCCATGATTCGATTTGAGCATGTCAACCCCGCAAATTCCAAGTCCCATCACGCGGGCAGCTTTCAGGGCTGCATTTTCTTCCTCTTCGTTCAATTCTATTATTTCGGCAGTTCCGCCGCGGTGCAGGTTCGAACGAAATTCACCTTTTTTGGCCTGCCGTTTCATGGCGCCCACCACCACACCGTCAACCACAAAAGCACGTATGTCGGCTCCTTTGGCTTCCGAAATAAACTCCTGAACAATCACACGCACTTTCAATCCGTTAAATGCATCGATAACCGATTCGGCAGCGTTGTCGGTTTCGGCCAGTACCACGCCCAAACCTTGTGTTCCCTCCAGCAGTTTAACTACCACCGGTGCTCCACCTGCGGCCTGCACAATTTCCTTTACATTTCGGGAATAGTTCGTAAAAACGGTTTTAGGTAGTCCGAGCCCGGCACGGGAAAGAATCTGCAGGCTGCGCAATTTGTCACGCGACCGCAACAGCGCCTGCGATTCGATGGCTGTAAAAACTTTCATCATTTCGAACTGGCGCACAACAGCTGTACCGTAAAAAGTTACCGAAGCACCGATACGTGGAATAACCGCATCGATATGTTCCAGTGGTTTGCCTTTGTAAATAATAACCGGTTTTCGTTTTTCAATAATCAGGTCGCATTTGGTGTGGTCAACCACCAGCATTTCATGTTTTCGATGAACACCGGCTTCCACGAGCCTGCGGGTTGAGTATAAATTCTGGTTTCGCGACAGTATGGCAATCTTCATTTTAATTTCGATTCTTGAGTTATTTTTGCCTTAAAAAAATGGCCTGCAAAGGAAAGATTTTTTCGCGAAGTGTCGATAAAAAACTTTTTCGAAATGAATTTTCTTCCAAGCAGTACGGGATACCTCATGTCGGTTCGTTCTGTGAGTGTCAGCTCAATAGGATAGTTGTTTCCGAACAACTCAATTTCAGTTTTTATTGAAATCCGTTCTTCCACCTGTCCGTTGGAACTTTTTACCCGGCGAATTTTATGCACATCGAACACCAATTCCTTCTCATGATAAAGGTGATGTTCGGGGTCGAGAAAAAAGCATTTCACCCGCTCTTTCCCGTTTTGTGTAAATTGTTGAATCTGGTGGCAGTGGAAACTGGAAGTATAAGCGCCTGAATCAATTTTCACATCAATTCCTTCCAGCTCAAGCTGGGGAAAATCAGCTTTATCCCTTCGGCCAATTATAATTCGTTCCTTTTTCAAAACAACTATTTTTTACAAAAACTCAAAAAACATTTTACCCACACCAAAATAGATAAACAAACCGAGAATGTCGTTCATGGTTGTAATAAAAGGGCCGGTTGCCAACGCCGGGTCAACCTTAAACTTATTCAGTATTAAAGGAATAAGTGTTCCGAAAAACGATGCATAAAGCATGACAATAAACAGCGAAATGGAAACTGAAAGGGTTAAATTGATGTTGCCTGCAACAAAATAGTTGTAAATGAAAATGAGAATGGCAAAAATGGCTGCTGTGGCAAAAGAAACCATCAGTTCTTTCAGCAAACGTTTTCCCGTGGTTTCAACATCCTTAACCCCACTGGCAATGCTTTGTACAACAATCGATGAGGACTGAACCCCAACGTTTCCTGCCATTGCAGCAATAAGCGGAATAAAAAAAGCAAGTTCGGTAACGTGGCTGATTTCTGCTTCGTAACTGCCGAGCACCAGCGCTCCCATAATTCCGCCAATCAAACCAATCAACAGCCACGGAAAACGTGCCCGGATAAGTTCCCACGGTTTATCATCGGGCTCCACATCGCCGGTAATACCCGAAATCATCTGGTAGTCGCGTTCGGCTTCTTCACGCACAAAGTCAATCACGTCGTCGAAGGTAATGCGTCCTTTCAGCCGGCCAATGTCGTCCACAACCGGAATGGCCACCAGGTCGTACTTATCCATAATTTCGGCCACCTCTTCCTGCCGGGTGCTCGTTCGTACGCTTTTCACATCGGGTTCGTACAAATTGGAAATTTTGGTGTTGGTGGAGTTCAAAATCAGTTTTTTCAACGAAAGCACTCCTTTAAGCCGCTGCTGATCGTCGGTAACATAGATGTAATAAATCTCATCCACTTCTTCAGCCTGCCTGCTAATCTCCTTCAGGCAGGTAGCAACAGTCCAGTTTTCGTTTACCGACACCAGCTCCTTGGCCATTATCCCGCCGGCAGAATCTTCTTCGTATTCCAGCAGATCCACAATATCTCCGGCCTGCTCGGTGTCTTCAATTTCTTTCAGCACCTCCTGCTTCATGTCTTCATCGAGGTCAGCCACAATGTCGGCCGCATCGTCGGAGTCCATGTATTCGATAAACTTGCTGGCAATCAACTCAGGCGGCAGTACTCTCAGGAAACGTTTCCGTTCATTTTCGGGAATTTCGATAAGCACATCAGAGGCTTTTTCGCCCTCCAGCAGCAGGTACAGGTATTTGGCTTCGTCCATGGTTAAATCGTCCATCACCTCGGCAATATCGGCCGGGTGTAACGGTTCCATGGTGGCTTTCAGTTCTTCCTGATTGTTGTCTTCAATCAGCTCTTTCAGCCTGTCAATATATTCTCGGGTAATTTCAAATTCCATATTCTGAATTTCTTTTCAGGTTTCTACCATTTGTGTCAGCCGGATGAAATCGGCAACTGAAAGTTGCTCTGGCCGTTTTTCGGCAAATTGCTCCGGGATCCCCAGTTCCAGCTCACTCAGGGAATTCCGGAGCATTTTTCGTCGTTTATTGAAAGCAGCTTTCACAATTCGAAAGAACAACTCCTCGTTGCAGGGCAGCTTGTCAACCGGGTTGCGACGCAGCCTGATAACAGCCGATTTCACCCTGGGGGGAGGGATAAAAACCTGTTCAGAAACGGTAAATAAATATTCTATATCGTAAAAAGCACCAAGTAAAACGCTTAAAATTCCGTAGGTTTTACTTCCGGGAGGAGCACTTAACCGCTCTGCCACCTCTTTTTGCACCATGCAAACAACTTCGGGCACACGGTTACGCCAGTTTAAAATCCGGAAAAAAATCTGCGAAGAAATGTTGTATGGGAAATTGCCAATGATGCTGAAAGTTTCCTGCATTTCAGCTGCATCCCATTTTAAGAAGTCACGAAAATAGATTCTCCCGTCAAGTTCAGGGAAATGATTTTTGAGGTATGCCACCGATTCAGCGTCAACTTCCACAACATGAAGGCTGAACCCGGAGCGTTGCATTAAAAAACGGGTAAGTACGCCCATCCCCGGCCCCACTTCCAAAACATTGGGAACGGTGGCGCCCAGGCTGTCAACAATTTTTCGGGCAATATTCTGATCCTTCAAAAAATGCTGACCTAAATTCTTTTTGGGCCTGACCATATTCATTACACTCCGATTCGCTCATTTCAAGGTTTCCTTCTAAAATCTTCTTATCGTGTAAAAAACCAAACAAATTTATATTTTTGTCGGCTACTAAACAGCCGAAACTGTCCTTTATTTTTCGCAAACCGAAATTAATAAAATTCAGGAAATATTAAACTGAATGGACAACTTGGCGTAAACGTTTAATTTTGAAGAAGATAATCTTAAAAATCATAAATTTTCTGGTCTTTTTTGCCATTGGTGCATTTATATTCTGGTTAATTTACAAAGATCAGGACATTGATCACATGAAATCGGTCCTGAAAAACGACGTAAACTATTTTTGGATTGTTGTTTCCCTGTTCATAGGATTACTTAGCCACGTCAGTCGCACTTTACGCTGGGGACTAATGATTGAGCCAATCAGTCACAAACCCAGGTTTATTAACACATTTCTGGCTGTAATGGTAGGTTACCTGATGAACATGGTTTTCCCGCGAATGGGTGAAATTTCGCGATGCGGTGTGCTTGCACGTTACGAAAAAGTTTCATTCACCAAACTGCTGGGCACCGTGGTTGCCGAACGTGCTGTTGATATGGTTTCGCTGCTGGTTTTGCTGATTGTTGTAATTTTTTCGCAGTTCGGACACATGCTTCGCTTTTTGAGCGAAAACCCCGAAATTGAGGCTAAACTGCTGGCCCTGGTAACATCACCGTTCTTGATTGCCGGATTGGCTGCGCTGTTTATTCTTGCTTACATTTTCAGAAAAACACTGCAGCACACCCTGTTCTACAAAAAGGTATTTGCCATTTTGATGAACCTGAAAGAAGGGTTTATTTCCATCCGGTCAATCAAGAAAAAAGGATGGTTCTTTTTTCATTCGGTTGCCATCTGGATTTTATACTACCTCATGCTCTACGCTGTGTTTTTTGCGTTTGATTTTACCAGTCACCTGGGTCCGATTGCCGGATTAACAACATTTGTGCTGGCAAGCTTCGGCATGGTTGCTCCGGTGCAGGGCGGAATTGGTGCCTGGCATTTTATGGCCATTGAGGCACTGGCACTTTACGGCATCACAAAAACCGACGGGGTAATTTTTGCCTTTGTCGCTCACGGAGCCATGACAGCCATGATTATTGTCATCGGGATAATTTCGGTACTCATTTTACCGTTTATAAACCGAAGAAATCTGCAACCGGAAAAACCGGTGCAAACAGAAAAAATAAATTAATCAGGCTATCTTCCTGAATATGAATACAGAACTTTTCATTTCGCGCAGGTTATTTTTCGAAAAAAGCAATAAAAAGTTTTTATCGCAGAAAATTATCCGCATTGCTCTGGTTGGAATTGCTCTCGGACTTGCTGTTATGATTATTTCTGTTGCTGTTGTAACCGGGTTCAAAAACGAAATCAGGAACAAGGTTATTGGATTTGGCTCACACATTCAGGTGGTGAATTTCGACATGAACAACTCTTACGAAACCCAGCCTGTTCCTAAAAAA
>CAZCPH010000101.1:0-9835 GCA_964500105.1 uncultured Mariniphaga sp.
CCACTGCAAAAGCTGGAGATGTGGTGCAGGAAAGCGGGGTGACTGCAAATGATTTTACCAGCCCGGTAACCTACACTGTCACTGCCGAAGATGGAGTAACCGTTCAGGATTGGATTGTAACCGTCGCCATGACTCCAAATACAGAAGCCGAAATTCTAGAATTTGGTTTTGGAATTCCGCCCCAAACAAAAGAAGCGGTGATAAATCCGGATACGAGAACCATTGAAATTGAAGCGGAGTCTGAAACGGATTTAACCAATCTGGTTGCCACATTTTTGCTTTCGGAAGGTGCCACCGCAAAAATTGGTGAAACTGAGCAGGTAAGCGGTATAACTCAAAATGATTTTTCCAGTCTGGTAACCTACACAATAACTGCAGAAGATGAAACAACTGTTCATGAATGGAGTGTTTTGGTTAATCGAATAACAGGAGCAGATGAAATTTCTTTAAGAATTTTAAAAATATATCCGAATCCTTTTTCTGAAAGAACAACCATTGAATTTAGTAACCCCAAACATTCTAATCATCAGCTAATTCTATACAATATTTTAGGTGAAAAGATATTGGAAATGAGTAATATAACTTCAGAAAGAATTATTTTGTCGAGAGGAACACTGAAATCAGGTATTTATTTGGTTGAGTTGAGAGGAGAACAAACGTTCAACGTTCGCTCAATTGTTGTGAGATAATAAAAACAAATTGGGTTTATAAATCGCAGATGATTCTGTTCTTGATTAAATTGGCTGTTCGATTTAAGTAAAATTAAAGCCGGCAAAATATCAAATAATGCCGGCTTATTTTTTAGACTGCCAAAGTTTTACGTGGTTTTTGTTTGTCTGGTACCAAAGCATTTGCTGCCGGTTGATTGGCGGCTTTTGGTTTTATTTTTTGTGACCGTTTCAAGCGCTCATTGAGCAGCTTTTCCCATTTTTCGGCCAACTGCAGTTCACCCGATAGCGTTAATCTGTCGTAATCATCGTTATAAAATTCAATGGAAACTTCGGGGGTTTCTTTGCCTGCAGGATAGAAAATCAATTCCAGTCGATCTACCACATAATACTTTTCCTTTTTTTCACCTACTGTCCGGTTCGAATTGTACATTTTGCAACTGTTATAGTTTTGCAGATTTATACTTTTTGCAAATTCCTGGTTTTCAGCTTTTTTATAAAAGAAGAGGTGGTTTTTGGTTTCGTCGAGGCCAATTACAAAATTGCAGCAAAACTCGTGGTACGAAATATTGCAGTCCTCTTTTCCGGCCATTTCTTCAAGTTGCCCAAGAAGGCCTTTTTTCTTTTTGTTTTTATTGTAACCGGTCAGAATAAAAGGTGCCGTTACAATAGCAATAAATATAAGTGTAATTATAATTGTTCCTGAGTCCATGTTAAAGCATTTTAAATGGTTTGAATAAAATATTTTATGCAGGAATTTCTGATCCTGACTTTTTGGGGTTGTCGGAATTGCACAGCAATTCTTTTTGAGTTCAGGTGTTTACAGCCTGTTCGCACATGGAGAAACAATGCTGTGTTTCCTGTTCTCAACAAAATTCAACAACCAATAAATGCTTTAAACGAATTACCAAAAGTTGTGGAAGGGGAAGAGTAAGTCAGCTTTTCGCAGCCTGACCGGAAAGTTTTGTGCCTGAAAAACATACTGAACAAATTTGGATGAAAATGCTTTTTCAGTGTATTCCAGGCAGGCAGAAAAATTTTTGTGGTGAAAATCTGAACCTGTATGGCTTGCGCCACTGTACAGATTAACGCCGGGTTCCTGTGTTAACGGAATGCCCAGGATACCGGACGGGCTAACCTCGAAAAAGATTTGGTTGCCTGCAGATTGCCTTTCAGAAGCAGAAGAAAATTGTGGTTTTGCATGTAACGTAAACAGTAAAACTGCAATACTGTATAGTACTGCAGTGAATACCACTTCTGCTATTTTTGATACATTTTTCACAATGCAAAGTTAAGTCATATTTTAACTGTTTGCTCTTTGTGCCGGGTTTAAATTTCTCTGTTAATTTCCTGATTCCTTAATGTGTTTTTCTGCGTTAATTTTTTTAATGCCTGAGGTAAAAAAATGGCACCAGCATCTGCCAGCGCCACTTTATCAGGTTGAAAAAAATGCGGGTATTATTTTTTGATCAGTTTGCCTGAATAAACGGTTTGTTTTCCGTTGTTTAATCTGAAAAAGTAAATGCCGTTATCAATTTCATTTACAGAAACGGGAATTCCGGAACTAATCTGTTTTTCGAAAATCCTGCTGCCGGTAACCTGGTATATTTCAAGCGAAAGTGAGGACAGGTTCTCATTCCATTTAAACGTAACAAGCTCGCGTGCAGGGTTGGGATAAACTGAAAACTCTGCTTTGTTCAGGTTTTCAGCAAACGTGTTTGTTCCGCCCGAATAGTAAAAGGTTGTTTTTGAGGAGAGTTTTGCAGTTCCTTCATTCCATTCCATGGTTTCAATTTCCTTAACAGCTTTACCCGACACAGGAATTTCTTCAATAATTCCGAAAAACAGCATATAAGACGAAAAATGATTGTTTGCTGCATCGAAATCATGGTAGGTATAATTGTCTGTTTCCAAAGCAACCCACGTTTGGCCGCTTGGATCCCATTCAGACCATGTGTCGGTTAAAACATCGCCCGCTGCATTGTATTCGAAGTCTGTCCGGTAGTTTTTTTCCAGCTCAAAAGACATTAAACTTAGCGACCAGTCTTCGGTATGGCTTAAGCGGCCAGAGTTGTCATAATTGTATTCTGTTTTGAAGAAAAGCATTTCTTCCTCGTCAAACAGAAAATACATCGACGAAGTTTCCATTCTTCCGGCGTTAGTGTAAGAGAAAACAAAACGCATGGCCGAGATATATTCTTCGCCTTCATCTTCTTCGAGCGCCCAGATTTTCATCTCCGTTAAACGACCTGAATTGTTGTAAAAATAGTGCTGTCTTGCTTCCAGAACCCAGGCGTCAGGACCACTGGCATACCAGTGTTGCACCGAGTCGAGTTGCCCGGCTGCATCATAAAACGCATTAACGGTAGTTACCAGCGCAGGTTCTGTTCCCGTTTCATACGATTCGTAAATGTGCATTTTCTCAACCTTTCCGTTCGCATTGAAATCCATCTCTGTTTTCGACCAGATTTCCCACTCGTTGGTTGTGGCGTTCCATTCACTGTTCAGCCAAGCTGAATTTCTTGCTTCCGAATCGTACAGGTACTCATCCTTGGTGTCGTTCTGCAACTCTCCCGATTCCGGAACTACAGATTTTGTTACCACACTGTCGATTTTTACGGTTGTAGTAACACTTTTTAATCCGTTTTCCGGAGTTAATTCATCTCTGAATTGAAGGCTGGAATGATTAAAAATCCGAAAGTTTGATTGCGAAAGGAGAGTGTATTTTTCCTTTGCCAGATCCATTCTTTTTTGGAGCTTTTCGGGGTTCTGTCCGCTGGAAAACAAAACGAAGGTCAGTAAAAACAATAAAAAGGTAAATTTTTTCATAATGGTTTCAATTTTTAATTCATATTAAGATATATTAAACTCTGATAAAAGTTATGAATATTTGTTCAATTTTTCAACGTGTTTTACTTTTTTTTTTGATGATTTTTTTTGAATGAAATTGGCTTGTCCTTTTTATTTGTAAAAGGGAACAAGTGTAATTTCAGGTAAAATTAAGATGAATGACAGTTTGGAAAAAAGGCAATGAGCAAACGATAGTATTTTGCTGATGAAATGGCGGTTTGACTTAGTTTTATCAACAGGCAGAAATACAAATTTGTTACTCAATCGAAAGTTTTCGGGTTTCTTCGCGTCCAAAACCTTTAATGTGAATCTGGTTGTTCATGGTTTCACAATCGCAATACTGGCAATCGGCAAACACGCCGAAACTGACCTGCGCTTCGGCGTGTTTTATAAAAGTTATCACGATCAATAACAGAATAAGGTTTTTCATTTTTATTCGTTCTCTCCGGCTGGCATGGTGAAGGAGCCGAGATTGGTAATCTGATAATCAGCAAGATTAAAGCGTATGTTCGAATTTTTATCAACGCGGGTAACCTGCATGATTGACTTTTCTCCGGATTCTTTATCAACCGAGGTGGCTTCCATCATGTACCCCCACGGAACACCCCGGGTATAAAGGCTGGTTTTAAACAAGGTGCTGAAAAAATCCCGGGTATTCATTTTTAAATCCTCGGTTATCCAAACTTCCGATTCATTGTCTTCATCAGTGTATCTGTATTCTTCACATTTGTAGCCGGCGATGGTTTTTGTGCGACCGGTTTTTTTAACGTTCGGATTGGCAAGATAGGCTTCAGGCGTTTCTTCCAAAGGTTCCTCTTCGTAGGTTTCACCAATGGACGAGAAGAATGCTCCCAATCCGTAAACGATTCCTGTTTTTTCTCCTTTTTCTTCGCTTAGCACTATAGTTGCGCCATTTTCGGCGTCAATGATGAACATTCCCTGGCCGGGATTGCCCATATCGCCCGAAACAAACTGGTAGGCCATACTTTTGGAATCTGAACCCAGATGGGTAATGAAATTGCCTTCGCTCTCCTTTTTCCCGCTTTTGTTAAAAGTTTCCATATGCATTTCAATCAGGTGGTCAAAAGCATAACTGTCGGCTACCGGCACCGGTTCACCCGATACGCCAAGTCCTTTCAGAATATTCTGCATGCGTTGTTCGCGTTCACTGGCTCTGTTTTCTACCGGATTTGCTGAACCGGTTTTTGCTTCGTCTTCTTTCTCCAGCGACTCTTCAATTTTATCCAGCTGTTTGTCAATCGCTTCGTCAACTTTTTCTTCAGTGCGTTGTTCTACTTTTTCTTCTACTTTTTCCTGCACTTTTTCCTGCACTTTTTTTAGTAATCGTTGTCCGTTTGCAGGTTGTGTCATCGTCATGGCTAAAAATGCAAGAAAGGTCAATTTGAGTAAAGTTTTCATCATTTCTGAGTTTTGAAATTTTGTTGAATATTGTTTTTTGTAATCAAATTTCGGGTAAAATTTTGTACAAGTCAATAGGTTTTTTCTTCTGTTTAACAGGGCAGCAACATTTTTATTAAATTGTTTGGAGAATTTCATGACAGCGCAGGACAGAGATTACTTTAAAATTCATTTATTTTGACTATAAATTTTGAAGTAAAATGAGCAAAAAGCATTTTTTAGCGTTCGATTTGGGAGCGTCAAGCGGTAGGGCAATTTTGGGTATTCTGGAGCATGGAAAGCTTAAATTGACTGAATTACATCGGTTTAAAAATCAAATGACCCGGATTCACAACGCGTATTACTGGAATATTTTTTCTTTGTTTGACGAACTCAAAACCGGTTTAAAAAAATGTATAACCGAATTGGGTGTGCAACCAGACTCCATTGGGATTGATACATGGGGAGTTGATTATGCGCTGGTAAATCATTCGGGAAGACTAACCGGATTGCCTTTCGCATATCGCGATCACCGGACCGACAATTCGATGGAGCAGTTTTTTCAGCGGATGTCTAAAAAAGAAATCTACCTGTTATCCGGCATCCAGTTTATGCAGTTTAATACGCTTTTTCAGTTGTTTGCCTCGGTTCAAAACGGAGATGCTGAATTGAACGCTGCTGAAAAACTATTGTTCACACCCGATGCACTCAACTATTTGTTTACCGGGATACAAAAAAATGAATACACCATTGCCAGCACTTCGCAAATGCTAAAACCCGGCAAGGCAGAATGGGAATTTCAGCTCTTTGATGTTGCCGGAATTAACAGAAAATTTGGAGGGGAAATTATTCAGCCGGGAACGGTTTTGGGTGACATTTTGCCCGAAATTCAGGAAGAGACAGGAAGCAAGCCGGTTCCGTGTGTGGCAGTGGCTTCTCACGATACCGCTTCTGCTGTTGTGTCTGTTCCTGTTAAAGGTGACAGCTGGGCATACCTGAGCTCCGGCACCTGGTCGTTGCTGGGGATTGAAAGCGCTCAGCCGCTGGTTTCTGAAAAGTCGCTGGAGATGAATTTTACAAACGAAGGAGGTGTGGAAGGCACTACCCGGTTTCTCAAAAATATTATGGGAATGTGGCTCATTCAGGAATGTAAACGAATCTGGGACCAGGAAAAGGAAACCGGGTGGCAGGAGATTGTTTCGCTCAGCTCCGAAGCCAAACCGTTTCAGTGTTTCATAAACCCTGACGACCCTGTGTTTTTGAATCCCGGAAATATGCCTGAAGCAATACGGAATTTCTGCAGCAAAACCAACCAGTATGTTCCGCAAACGAAGGGCGAAATTGCCCGGTGCGTTTACGATAGCCTGGCCATGAAATATAAATATACTTTGGCGCAGATTGAATCAATTACCGGAAAGCGCCTTGAAAAACTGCATATAATTGGCGGAGGTGCCAACAACGAAATGTTGAACCAGTTTACTGCAAATGCCACAGGAATTCCGGTAATTGCCGGGCCTGCCGAAGCCACTGCAATTGGAAATATTTTAATGCAGGCAAAGGCCCTTGGAACAGTTAAAACGCTGAAAGAGGCAAGATCTGTTGTGAAAGATTCTTTTGATGTGAAAACTTTTCTGCCCGAAGCGGGAGAACAATGGAAGATTGCTTTCCAAAAATTTGAAAAGCTCATGGAAAACTGAATATTTATTTGTTTAAAAGTTGTTGTTTTAAGTTTAAACAAAGTTGTATCGTTTTACGTTACAATGTGTGTGAAGAAAAAAAACTTGAATTTTTTAACTTTTGGCAAATGAAGAATAAGGGTTATTCAATTAAAGACCTGGAGGTTTTATCAGGTATAAAAGCTCATACCATCAGAATATGGGAGAAACGTTACAATCTGCTGGCGCCGGATCGCACCGATACCAATATTCGTTACTATTCTGATGACGATTTGCGGAGAATGCTTAATATTTCGCTGCTGGTTCGTTCGGGCTATAAAATTTCAAAAGTAGCGGTCTGGGCCGACGAGAAAGTCAATGAAAAGGTTTTGGAAATTGCAAAACGAAAAACTTCAGAATCGGAATACATCGACAGGTTAATTTTGCACATGGTAAACTTCGACAACCGCAGTTTTTACCAGTTAACTACTGAAATAATCAGGGAACTTGGCCTGGAAGATGCAGTAACCAAAGTTTTTTTCGAGTTTTTTGTGCGGGTTGGCACCTATTGGCAGGTCGGTTCAATTTTTCCGGCTCAGGAACATTATGTTACCAATATTTTCCGGCAAAAGTTAATCGCAGAAATTGATAAACTGCCCGTTCAAAATTCCCGCGATTCAGCTTTTCTCTTTTTTCTTCCCGAGAATGAGTTGCACGAAATGAGCCTGTTGTTTTACTCCTATCTGGCTCAGAAAATGGGTTATCGTGTTATTTACCTCGGGCAGTTTGTTCCGTGGGATGACCTTGAAAAAATACAGCAACAGGTTAAAATAGATTACTGTTTTACTGCTTTCATCAATTCAGTTTCAAAAGAAGATCTGGAAAATTATCTGGTTTCGCTGAAAAATTTATTCAGCAGTCAGAAGATATTTGTAACCGGATGGCAATTGATGCAGCATCAGCCTGCGCTGCCGCGGAACGTAAAAATTGTGAAAGACTACAGAGAGTTTAAAAAGTTTATACGCTGAAACATTAATTCCCGTTAAATAAATTCCATACATGCAATAATGTATGACGCTGATATCAGACGTTTAGACTGTCATATATATTTGTTATCGGAAGAGTTCTGGCTTAGATGAACTTTATTTCCTGAAAACGTTTCACGTCTGTTTCCCGCATCATTTCCCAAACCGTTTCAAAAATAAGTTCCACGTTGGGTTTGGAAAAATATTCACCGTCGATTCCGTATGCCGGCCGGTGTTCTTTGGCCGGAACAGTGCGCGGCGATGCATCGAGGTAATCGAATGCTTTTTGTTCCTCCAGCACTTTTTGCATCATATAAGCGGTTGCCCCTCCGGGAACATCTTCGTCGATGAAAAGTATCTTACTGGTTTTTTTAACCGAATCGAGAATCATGTGGTTGACATCGAAAGGTAAAAGTGTTCGCACGTCAATTACTTCGGCCGAAATGCCGTAATTTTCAAGCAGTCCGGCAGCTTTTTCTGCATGATGAACATTCCATGCGTAGGTAACAAACGTGATGTCTGTTCCTTCTTTCACAATTTCCGGAACTCCCAGCGGTACTTTGAATTCGCCTAAATTTTCAGGCAGTTTTTCCTTTACATTATAACCCTTCAGCGGCTCAATAACCAAAGCGGGTTCACTGCCTTCCAGCAGGGTATTGTACATTCCGGCAGCTTCGGTCATATTCCGGGGTACGCAAAGGTGCATTCCCCGGAGTGAACCCAGCAGCATTTGCATGGGCGAACCTGCATGCCACATGCCTTGTAGCTGGTGGCCGCGTGTACGTACAATTACCGGTGCTATTTGTTTTCCTTTGGTACGGTATTGCAAACTGGCCAAATCGTCGCTCAGGGTCGAATGGGCATAAATCAGGTAATCGAGGTACTGAATTTCGGCAATGGGACGAAATCCCCGCATGGCCATGCCAACGCCCTGGCCAATAATGGTGGCTTCCCTGATTCCTGCATCGGAAACACGGTGTGCACCATACTTTTCCTGCATTCCTTTCATTCCCTGGTTTACGTCGCCCAATTTTCCGGTATCCTGACCAAATGTGACCAGATTTGGATATTTTCTGAATAAAACATCGAAATTCCGGCTGAGAATTTCCGAGCCGTTTACTTCGATGTTTTCGTTGTTGTACCTGGTGGGTACGGGTTTAACTTTAAGGGCAGAATCTTCACCTTCGCGGTAAAGTTGCTTGCTGTAAAATTCCCGGCTTTTTTGTTCAAAAGCAGAAATCCAGTTTTTCAGTTTCTGGCTTTCTTTCGGGTATTCTGTAGATGTGAATATTTGAAAATAAATGCGTTTCGCAAAGCTTAGATATTTTCTTCGTGTGGGGAAAATCCGGTTTTTAATTTCCTCCAGTTCACCTGTTTTGTCCAGTTTTCCATTGGAGTTTTTTCGGAGTTCATCAATTATATTTTCCAATTGTCCCACTTCGGCGACAAAACTGCCACTGAAGTTTTTCCAGGCTTTTTGCCGTGCTTCTTTCGCCCGTTTCGAGGCTTTGTTTTCAATTTGGGTGAGGGTTTCCATATCGGCCCTGCCGGTTTCCAGCAGCCATTTTTTAAACTGGTTCAGGCCGTCGAATTCCTTTTCCCATTCCAGTCGTTCCCTGCTTTTATAGCGTTCGTGCGAACCCGATGTGGAATGTCCCTGTGGTTGGGTTAATTCCTGAATATGAAACAATACCGGTGTTTGGGTTTTCCTGCATTTGGCAATTCCTTCCCTGAAAGTTTTTACCAGTGCCGGGTAATCCCAGCCTTTGCAGGTATAAATTTCGAAGCCGTTGGTGTTTTTATCTTTCTGAAAACCTTTCAGTGCTTCTGAAATGCTTGATTTGGTGGTTTGCAGCTCCACCGGTACACTAATGCCGTAACCGTCGTCGAACACGGTCACTGCCATAGGAACCTGCATGACGCCGGCGGCATTTATGGTTTCAAAAAACAATCCTTCAGATGTGCTGGCATCGCCAATGGTTCCAAAAGCAACCTCATTTCCGTTGAGTTGCTTTTTCATTTCAGGGTTTTCCCTTACGATTTTCGATGCCTGCGCCAATCCCAGCAATCGCGGCATTTGTCCTCCGGTTGAAGAAATATCAGCGGCAGAATTGAATTTTTCTGCCAGGTTTTTCATTTTCCCGTTTTCATCGAGGTTCGATGTGGTAAAGTGGTTATTGAAATTTCGGCCACCAGTCGAAGGGTTCAGTTCGTCATCGGTTTCACCGTAAATCATGGC
>CAZCPH010000102.1:0-5930 GCA_964500105.1 uncultured Mariniphaga sp.
ATGGCATACACTGGGAGGAACCAGAAATAGCATACTTTCAGGCTAACCGTTATTTCGAACAACCACCCGCACCAAAACACCTGAGCAGGTACGGAAGATTCGAGCGCCCGCAACTCTTAATGAAAAATGGAAAACCTGAATACCTTTTCACCACCACGCAGGGAGGAAAATACAACACTGCCAGCGGGTATGTTTTCAGAATTGATGACCACTAATTCATGTTCCTGGAATTACAGCAAAAATTATTCATCATGTTCAAAACCAGTAAAATCATTCTTGTCCTTTTAACACTCACATTTGCAATTTCAGCTTCAACAATAGCGCAGGAATTCCAGCACCCCAACGTCGTGCTTATTATTACCGACGACCAGGGTTACGGGGACTTGGGATTTACCGGCAATCCGCACGTAAAAACGCCGGTGCTCGACAACTTTGCTCGCGAAAGCATCCGGTTCAACCAGTTTTATGTGTCGCCGGTTTGTGCGCCTACTCGCGCCAGCCTCATGACCGGCAGGTTTTCTTTACGAACCGGTGTTCGCGACACCTATAACGGCGGAGCCATAATGGCGCCTGAAGAGGTTACCATTGCAGAAATGTTAAAAAATGCCGGTTATACCACTGGTGCTTTTGGGAAGTGGCACCTGGGCGATAACTATCCGTCAAGACCCAACGACCAGGGATTCGACAAGTCGCTCATTCACCTCTCAGGCGGAATGGGTCAGCCGGGTGATTTTACAACTTTTTTCAAAGGAGACAGCAGCTATTTCAATCCGGTGCTTTGGTTAAACGGTGAACAAAAAGGGTATGAAGGTTACTGCTCCGACATTTTTACAGATGAAGCTGTTGCATTCATCGAACAAAATCAGGAAAAACCGTTTTTCTGTTATCTCTCATTTAATGCACCGCACACACCGCTGCAGGTACCAGAGGAGTATTACAACATGTATAAAGACATCGATCCTGCTTCAGGTTTTCCAAATGATGGCCGGCCTTTTCCGCAAATGACCGAAAAGGACAAGGAAGATGCCCGGAAAGTTTATGCCATGGTGACCAACATCGACGACAATGTGGGCAAAGTTCTGCAAAAACTGAAAGAGCTGAAGATTGCAGACAATACTCTTGTTATTTTCATGACCGACAACGGCCCGCAGCAATGCAGGTATGTGGCAGGAATGAAAGGACGAAAAGGCAGTGTTTATCGCGGCGGGATTCGGGTACCGTTCTTTTTCAGGTTGCCTGCGATGTTTGAAGGAAATCAGGATATAAATACAACTACTGCTCATATCGACATACTCCCCACGCTGGCAGAATTGTGTAACGCTGAAATACCAGCCGAACGCACCATTGACGGAAAAAGCTTTTTACCCCTTCTGAAAGGAGAAAAAACGGCAATATTTGAAACACGTTCGCTTTTTTTCTACTGGACTCGCCGGTATCCTGAGTTGTATCATAACATTGCATTACAAAAAGGTCCATACAAACTGGTTGGAAATACTGATCATAATGCTGGTTTGAAAAACTTTGAACTTTACAATATCTACGATGATGAATTCGAACTGAAAAACATTCTATCTGAAAACAAAACACTCGCTTCGGAAATGAAAATTGAACTCGACCAAATGATTCAGGAAATTTCCAATTCTCATCACCTTCAAAATCCGCCACGAATTGTTATTGGGAGTGAACAGGAAAACCCGGTTTACCTGAACCGCAACGATGCCGGTGGCGCCCGCGGAATATGGACACAGGAAGAAGTATTTGGATTCTGGAGGGTGAAAATTAAGGAAGGAAAATACAACATCCGCTTTAAATTTATTCAACCGCTGGAATCGAAAGGAACATTGTTACTGGAAACAAATTCACTGATTTACATACAGGAAAATAAAAATACCCAGACGGATGTTATTGAAATGAAAGATGTTTATTTTTCGGAAATGGAATGCGACCTGATTCCTTTTTACACTGCCGAAGGAAGGAATATTTTTCCGCTTTGGGTGGAATTGGAAAAGGTGGATTAAACACTAACACTTATTTTTGATTGAATAAACCAATTAAATCCAGTAATGACTAAAAACAAAAAAAATATGATTTCACTGGCCAAAATGCTGCTTTTATTCATGCTTTTTTTTCATTTCGCATGCAGTACAAAAACCAAAGAATCAGGAGTTACCGTCAGATTTCCACAACCTTCTGAGCCGGTTCAAATTACGAAAAACGGAATGGAATACCTCTTTGCCAGCTATTACGGCATCAATTCGTGGAGTGCCAACCAACGTTACGTTACTGTTTTGCAAACCGATATCAAACACCGACTTCCCAGCGAAAACGATCCGGCAACACTCGGACTTGTCGATATGGAAACCAATCAATTCATTCCGCTTACACAAACCCGTGCATGGAATTTCCAGCAGGGTTGTATGGCACACTGGCTGGGTACTTCGCCCGATTCACTTATCATTTACAATGATTTACGCGAAGGTCGTTTTGTTTCGGTAATTATGAATGTACACACCAAAAAAGAAATAAAAACAATTCCTTACCCTGTGAGCGCTGTTTCGCCCAATGGCAAGGAAGCTGTCAGCATCAATTTTGCCCGATTGCGAATTACCCGCACCGATTACGG
This sequence comes from uncultured Mariniphaga sp., assembly GCA_964500105.1. GTDB lineage: Bacteria > Bacteroidota > Bacteroidia > Bacteroidales > Prolixibacteraceae > Mariniphaga. Next base: position 2,624 of record CAZCPH010000102.1, read on the forward strand.
ATATGGCGGAAACGGCCAGGATGCCAAAGCCGGCGTTCAGTTTCCGGAAGATGATGGTCTTTTTCTGGTAAATCTGGAAACCGGAGAAGCAAAATTGATTGTCTCCATTGCACAGGTGAAGGAACTGGTTCCTGAAATTCCGGAAGATGGCATAGAATATTTTAACCACACGCTTTTCAGCAGGGCTGGAAGTAAAATTTTCTGGCTGGCGCGGGCAATTCCGAACCGGAACACCACTTCACTGACTGTAAACCGCGATGGCACAAACATGCAACGCTGTTTTCCCGATGGCTGGGAAGGTTCGCACTTCGACTGGCTGAACGACGATGAACTGATGGTTACCGCCAATTACGAAGCAAAACAATACGCGCATGTTTTGTTTACCGTTGGGAATCAGGACTACAAGCGCCTGGGAAACGGATTGCTGGATTACGACGGACACGGCACTTTTTCACCCGACGAAAAATGGATGATAACCGACACCTACCCAAGCCGGGGATTACGTGAACAAAAAATTTACCTGATGGACATGGAAACCGAAGCAGTGATTCCGCTGGGCCGCTTTGTGCAACCCGAGGAATTCACAAGCCACTGGCGGTGCGACATTCACTGTCGCTGGAGCCCAAACGGCGATATGATTGGGTTCAACTCCACCCACACCGGAAGCCGACAGGTTTACATTATAAAATTTGATGAAAAGTAATTCAATCGAAAACGAATACCATAAATTATGAAAAATCTGATATCCATTTTCCTACTTGTAGCAGGCACTCATTTTTTATACGCTCAAACAACTGAAAAGAAAGTCGATGCACTGGTTTCGCCAAAACTTGCAGAAAGAGAAATTACAGTTGGCGGAGCTGATGCCGATGTTTGCGGTTTCAATAACCAGTCCATTCAATATGCCATTGATGCTGTTTCCAAAACAGGGGGAACAGTAAAGCTGAATCCCGGACTTTATGAAATTACCGCTCCGGTGCGAATGAGATCGAACGTAAAACTGATTGGCTCGGGCAGTGAAACCATTTTGAAAAGGGGAAAAGGAGTTCAAACGCGATTTATAGTGGATGCCGATTATGCGGAGCTGAAACTCACGGTTGAAAATTCCGATGGGTTTGAGCCGGGCATGAAAATTCAGGTGACCGACCGGGACAACAGTTCCTGCTGGAATGTTTCCACAGCATACATCACCGATATTCAGGATGATATGATTTATATCGACAGCTACCTCATCCGCGATTACCGTTCTGACCGCGACGGGCTGGTTTCCAATGCTTCTTCGGTAATCGAAATTATTGAAGCCGAAAATGTACTGATTTCAAACCTTACTGCTGACGGCAACCGGGCCGAAAACTTCTTTGCCGACGGATGCAACAGCGCGGGAATCCTCATTCTGAAATCGAAAAAAGTGACTGTAGATAATGTGCATGTGAAAGATTTCAACGGGGAAGGAATCAGTTGGCAGATTACAGAAAATGTAACCATCCGCAACAGCGAAATTTCGGGCAGCGGAAACACCGGAATGCATCCGGGAACGGGTTCGCCATTCACCGTTATCGAAAACAACGATGTACACCACAACGACAACGACGGACTTTTTATTTGCTGGCGGGTTTACCAAAGTACAGTTACCAACAACCGGTTTCACAACAATGGACGGTTTGGTATTTGTACCGGGCATAAAGATTCGGATGTCATTTTTACCGGAAACCACATTTTCGAAAATGAAAGTGACGGCGTTCACTTACGTGGAGAGCGGGAATCGAATGCGCCACACCGCAACACTTTTTTAAAAAACGTTATTGAAAACAACGGCACCAAAAACGGAGGTTACGGATTTTCCATCAACTCACCTGCCCGTGAATTGGTGCTAAAAGAGAATATATTCAGAAGCACAGGCGAAAAAACGCAAAAAGCTGCCGTTTATATTCAGAATAACGGATTGGAACCAAAACTCATTGACAACCAAATGGAAGGCAATCCGGAAGGGGATATAATAAAAGAAAAATAGGCATAATTGATTCGTTCTTTCAAACGATTTCCCATTCTTTTCATTTCTTGTTTTTTGTGGCTCTTTCATTTTTTGTAAACTTGTATGCAATAAAGAAATTTAATCCATCCTTAATAAATTGAACATTATGAACCGATTTGCAGCAAAATCCATTCTATTTCTTATTCTATGTTCAGCCATAATTGGCTGTAATCCACAGCAACAAGAAGCGCAGAAGCCCAATATTCTGTTCATCATGAGTGACGACCATGCCTATCAGGCTGTCAGCGCTTACGGGCACGGGCTGAACGAAACACCCAACATAGATCGGTTGGCAGAAGAAGGCGCCATTTTTACACGTGCTACGGTTACCAATTCCATTTGTGCGCCCAGCCGGGCTGTGCTGTTAACGGGAAAACACAGCTTTGTAAATGGGAAAGTGGACAATGTGCAACCGTTCGACTGGAATCAGCCCAACTTTCCCAAACTGATGCAGGCCAACGGCTACCAAACAGCGATGATTGGTAAAATTCACCTCGACGGAATTCCGCAGGGTTTTGACTTCTCGATGGTGCTTCCCGGCCAGGGGCAGTATTACAACCCCGATTTTTTAATCGACGGGAAAAGGGTACGGAAAGAAGGCTACTGCACCGAAATCATTACTGAAACCACCCTCGACTGGCTGAAAAACCAACGCGATCCCAACAAGCCGTTTTGTGTGTTGTATCACCAGAAAGCACCGCACCGCAACTGGCAACCGGCACCGAAATATGTTAATCTTTTCGACGACAAAACCTTTAATCCGCCGGCCAACTTTTTCGACAATTATGAAGGACGCGGAACGGCTGCCAAAGAGCAGGAAATGCAGATTGACGGGCATGCCATGTGGGGACACGACTTTAAACTGATTGTCGATCCCAATGGCGACACCACCAATTTCTACAACGACATCAAAAGAATGAACGACGAACAACGCGCCAACTGGATGGCTGCATACGAAGATGAAAATCAGGAGTTTTTAAACAATATGCCTGAAGGTGAAGAACTTGCACTCTGGAAATTTAATCGCTACATCAAGGATTACCTGCGCACCATTCAGTCGGTTGACGATGGTGTTGGTGAAGTGCTTGACTACCTTGAAGAAGCTGGTCTGGCCGAAAATACCATCGTTGTTTATACTTCCGACCAGGGCTTTTACCTGGGCGAACACGGCTGGTTCGACAAGCGGTTTATGTACGAAGAATCATTCCGGACACCGCTACTGATCAGGTATCCCAAAGAAATTAAGCCGGGAACAAAAATTGAAAACCTCGTGCA
>CAZCPH010000102.1:5940-9807 GCA_964500105.1 uncultured Mariniphaga sp.
ACCCACCTTCCTCGATTATGCCGGTATTGAAGCACCCGAAGAGATGCAGGGCGAATCGTTTCGCGAACTGGTTGCAGGCGAAACCGGTGAGTGGCGCGATGCCGTTTATTACACTTATTACGAATACCCGTCGGTGCACATGGTAAAACGCCATTACGGTGTGGCCACAGACCGCTATAAACTGATGCATTTTTATTACGACATCGACGAATGGGAAATGTACGATCTGGAAACCGACCCCATGGAGATGAATAATATTTATGATGATCCTGCCTATGCCGATGTTCGGGAAACGCTGCATAAACGACTGGAAGAGTTGAGGGAATACTATGGTGACAGCGATGAACTGAATGACAAATACCTGAACGCTTATCTGAATCATCAGGCAAACAGATGAATTATTAATGGTAAACCCTGAAGGTTTCAGAAAACTTCCAGGTTTAAATTGACACCACGTGAAGTATCATAATAAATTCAGTATGAATCTATTCAAAACCTGCATCCTTTCAGGCGCATGCTTTTTGCTGACAATTGCATCGTGCACGGATTCGAAAAATGAAAAACCTGAACAGCCCAATTTCATCGTTTTTATTGCCGACGATGCTGCATGGAACGATTGCGGCCCCTATGGAAACCAAAACATTAAAACGCCGAACATCAATAAACTGGCTGAAGAAGGTCTGGTTTTCAACAATGCCTTTTTAACCACCAGCTCATGCAGTCCGAGCAGGTGCAGCATCTTAACCGGAAGATATCCGCACAGCACCGGAGCTGCTGAACTACATATGCCCCTTCCGGCAGACCAGATTTTATTTGCCGGAGAACTGCAAAAAGCTGGTTATTTCACTGCCGTTGCCGGAAAATACCATATCGGGCCAAAACGTGCGGAATTCGACACCATTTACGGTGGTTCACCAAGTGGTTGCGAATACTGGGTAGAAGCACTGAAAAACAGGCCAAAAGACAAACCTTTCTTTTTGTGGCTGGCCGCTCTCGATCCCCACCGCGACTATACTCCCTGCTCCATTCCTGAACCACATCGTCCGGAAGATGTGATTGTTCCGCCTTATTTACCTGACAACGATTCAACCCGAAAGGATTTAGCTCTTTATTACGATGAAATTTCCCGGATGGATAGCTATATCGGCAAAGTGATGGCCGAACTAAAAAACCAGGGATTGGATGAAAACACACTGGTTATTTACATGACCGACAACGGAAGGCCTTTTCCACGGGCAAAAACCCGGATGTACGACAGCGGTATTAAAACACCGTTTATTTTACGCTGGCCTGAGAAACTAAAAAACGGAATGTCTGATGCCTTGATTAGTTCCATCGATATTGCCCCGACTCTAAGCGAGCTGGCTGGTGCAGAAATTTCTGAAACATACCAGGGAATAAGCTTTTTACCAGTTTTAGAAAATTACACTGCAGAAACCAGGAATTACATTGCTGCAGAGCACAACTGGCACGATTACCAGGCCCACGAACGGGCTATCCGAAATCAAAAATATTTATACATTCGGAATGCTTTTCCTGAGCTCAATGCTTCCCCGCCCGCCGATGCCGTGCGCAGCATCACTTACCAGGCGATGATAAAACTTTACAAAGAAGACAAACTTACCGAAAACCAGCTCGATTGCTTTATCGCACCCCGTTCCGCTGAAGAGTTATACGATGTTGTAAATGATCCGTACCAGTTCTATAACCTGGCAGGTAATCCGGAATATGCAAATACTCTCGATGAAATGCGAAAATTACTGGATAACTGGATGGTTGAGTTTGACGACAAAATCCCCAAAAATCCAACGCCGGACAAATTCGACCGATGGAACGGCCGAAATTTAAACTGAAGTGTTCAACCAATAAGATAAACGATGAAACCATCTAAAACCAAATCGATTGCACTTGCCGGCCTGCTTGCTTTTGGACTGGCAGGTCTGCAGACCTCATGTGTTTCGACCGCCGGTGATGAAAATTTTTCCAAACCCAATTTTATCGTCATTTTTGCCGACGACCTTGGTTACGGCGATTTGGGAATCTTCGGGCACCCTGCAATAAAAACGCCTGAGCTCGACAAAATGGCAGTGGAAGGTCAGAAATGGACCAGTTTTTATGTAGCTGCGCCGGTTTGTACCCCAAGCCGCGCCGGATTGCTCACAGGCAGATTGCCCATTCGATCGGGAATGTGCAGCGATAAACGAAGAGTTTTGTTTCCCGATTCCAACGGAGGGCTGCCGCAAAGTGAAATTACCATTGCCCGGGCACTGAAAGAAAACGGTTATCAGACTGCTGCTATTGGAAAGTGGCATTTGGGGCATCAATCACCGCACCTTCCCACCGACCACGGATTTGACAGTTATTTCGGAATCCCCTACTCCAACGACATGGACAAAGTGGAAAAAACCGACCATTTCACGCTTGCAGAAAACGAACGCTACCAGGCATACAATGTTCCGCTCATGCGCAACAAGGAAATAATTGAACGGCCTGCGGATCAACGAACAATCACTAAACGATACACCGAAGAAGCAGTTGGCAAAATCAAAAGTATGAAAGACGGTCCGTTTTTTATCTACCTTGCTCACTCATTGCCACACATTCCTTTGTTTCGTTCCAACGAATTCAAAGATGTTTCTCTGGCTGGGTTTTACGGTGATGTAATTGAAGAAATCGACTGGTCAGTTGGCCAAATTCTTAAAACCCTTAAAGAGGAAGGGCTGGATGAAAACACCCTTGTGGTTTTTACTTCCGACAACGGACCGTGGCACACGTTTAAAACCCACGGCGGCTCAGCCGGAATGCTGCGCGGTGCCAAAGGCGGAACATTTGAGGGAGGAATGCGCGAACCTACCGTTTTTTGGTGGCCGGGAAAATTAAAACAAGGTGTGGTGATGGAAATGGCCGCAACAATGGATTTGCTTCCCACATTCTGCGCACTGTCCGGTGCTAAACTTCCAAAAGACCGGATTTATGATGGTTATGATATTTCCCCTCTTCTGTTTGGAACGGGCAAAAGCGAACGTGATGCTGTTTTTTATTACCGCGGACAAAAAGTTTATGCTATCCGTAAAGGCGATTACAAAGCACATTTTATCACACAAAATGAATATGGCAGCCAAACGGCTCATCCGGTTACCAATCCACCAATGGAAATAACCAATGCACCCACAGTTCATGAAACGCCCTTACTCTACAATGTAAATTTGGATCCTTCTGAAAAATTCAATATTGCAGAAGAACACCCGGAGGTAATTGCTGAAATAAAAGCAATACTGGAAACTCATCTTGAAAGCATAGAGCCTGTTGAAAATCAACTGGAAAAATAACTTTTACGTTCAGTTTGGAGATACTGGTCATAAAAAAAGGGAAGCACAAGTGCCTCCCTTTTTATATTTTTTAAATCTGTTTTAGCGTTCAGCTTTTCTTCGCGAAGAATAATTGATGTGAAGCGCTGCAGATTTGCGTAATTCCTGCTTAATATCAGATACAATACCCATTTTGGTATTTTCATCCACTTTCAGCGAGGTAATCATCATTGGCCTTTCAGCTTCACTTCTTGCCTCTCTTTCGGCGATAATGTAATCCTGTATATCAGCCACATTGGCAAACTGATCGTTTAGCTGAATACGCGGTGCAACACCAAAAGTCTTCTGATACTGTTGCAATGGTTCTCCAACATAAATATAGCTTACCAGTGATTTTTTCTCGAGTTTACTCAGCTCTGTAGCTTCCGGCAGTTTTAACTGAACCATGTACGTTACCTCGCGCATGGTAGTACTCACCATAAAGAAAAAGAGCAACATAAACACGATATCAGGTAATGAAGCTGTTGAAATGGCTGGAAGTTCTTTTTCTCCTTTTTTT
>CAZCPH010000103.1:0-9792 GCA_964500105.1 uncultured Mariniphaga sp.
AGGCACCAACATGAGTGGCTTCCATAGCGCCCGGGCCTCCGCCCGAAATCATTAAATACCCAAGCTCAGTCAGTTTTTTACTGATTTTTACCACTTCAAGGTATCCCGGATCATTGCGCTGCAGATTGTGACCGCCCATAACAGCCACCACTTTTTTCTCATCATAACCAGCTAAAAAATCAACCAAAGCGTCTGTTACAGCATGGTCATGCAGCCGGCGGGCCAACGTCTCTTTTATGTCTGTTGTTTCCCTCCCAAATTTCAGGTAATGCCTGTAAATAATCTGGTCAGGTGTATTCTCAAAACTTTCCGGCTTCCCCAATTCATAACCTGCGAACAAAGTATTCCGGGAATAAAGTGCATTAACGAACGGATTAAACGGTACATCAATCATGGGAAATTCCAGGCAATCTTTTTCCAATAGCGGATAAACAGACGCCGGAATATGACAACCCAAAAAAATACAATCAGAAAATGTCTTTTCTATTGCCAGGTGCTCAACCTTTTCAAAATCCAGATGCTGAAAGGCGTATGATACAATAAACTCTTCATTATGAAGCAATTCAAGCAATGCTTCATCAGTTTCAATTTCCTTGTATTTCATGGTTTAAAAGGTGATAACCTTATCGCTGTCAACAACCCATTCGGTTAATTCAGCCATGGTACTTAATTCCGTTCCTTCAATAAGTGTCGCATTTTTCAACCCCCGCGCATCGGCGCACGAACCACAGATTTTTACTTTAGCACCTTTGTTAATGGAATACTTCATCATTCGCCCGATGTTGTAATACCCGTTGGGAGTGGTTTGCCCGGCCACGGCACAAGCAGCTGCATCAGCCATCAGAAAAATCCGCACTTCCACATCTTCATGGGCTTTGTTCAACTGATTGGCCAGCCGTAAACCATTGTAAGCCTTTTCTGTTCCGTAGGGTCCGTCGTTTATTAAAATCAGAATTTTTTGCATAGTGAATTCATTTTAAATTTTTAAATACCAGCCAATATTAATCCAGAAACTGTTGCGCGAACCGCCGTCAAGAAAAGATGACAACCTGTAATCCAGTCCGAACTCCAGCTTATTATTGTCTGTAAACTCGTACCCTGCCAGCGGAACAAAACGAATTTCCAAATCTGGTTCACTCTCCTGCCAGCTGTTCAGGTATTCGTTATTCAGTTTCAGGTAAAACTCCCCCGGATCAACCGACTGGCCGTTCAAAGGTATTTCAGTGGTAATTCTGTACCGAAGCCTGAGCTCCCAGGGTTCTTCGCTATTGAATGTCTGATCGGAAGAAAACCGGTGCGCCAACCGAAAAGATTCAAACCGTTTTACAATAGTAAACTGTTGAATAAATCTGTGGTATGTTTGTTCTCCCCTCTGCCGGATTAAGTATCCCCCGGCAAGCGAGTTATTGAGCCCTGTTTTTCTGGAAGCAGTTAATGCAAAATCAGCCGTTTGAAAATTGAAATCAACCGGTACATCCGCGCCAAATTCTCCCTGCATAAAGCGTAACCTCGTTTCTGCCTTAAAATTTAAACTCCAGTTGTTACCCAGTCCTTTGTTTAAATTGAAGGATGGAAGCGTTCCCAGAGAATAGGCGTCTTGCGCAAAGGTCTTTCCAATAAGAAAAACCAGAAGAAAAACAGCGAAAAAGTATTTCATCTTAGTATTCAAGGTTATCGGTATTGCGAAAAACAATTTCAACAAATTCGAGAAGATTTCCATCACCGGAGAAGGTGAACTCAAAAAGCTTCGGGCGATCCGCTTTTTTTCCTTTCACCACTATTTCATATCGAATTTCACAATCGGCATGGGAAATCTTACCATTAAGAATATCGTGCAACAACTGACTATCAGCAGTATACTGAATCTGAATTTTCTCAACACTATGTCGGACAAACAGAGAATCGAGCGATTTTGTTATGTTACTGCGAACCTTTTCATCAAGTTCCTGCCAGTTTTTTTGAATCTCAATATCCTGAATATTTCCCGAAACATCGAACTCAACACTATACCTTTTCCCCCGGTGCTTCGTTTTTGCCTCTACTGAGTTTCCCCGCAGATTCTCTTCAAAATACCATTTCCATCGGGCATCCATTTCTGCCGATTCAATAAATTTTAGCGCGGCCGATGGCACATCCGACTCTTTCAATCTGCTTTCCCTTTCAAATTTCTGCTGCGCAATCAGTTCAAACTGAAAAACAAACAACAAAAAAACACCTGAAATCAATATCCGTTTCATTCTCTTTATATAAAAATAATCTGATTACTTCTTCGCACATCAGTCAACTATCAGACTGGTTGAGCAATCATTTCAAATTAACGAAAATTTCGGCATATAGTTTATTGCGTGCGATTTCAAACCTGCGAAATTAATTCTGAAATAAGAATCAGGGAATTGAAATTTGAACAATCACGGTTAGTTTTTATCTTTGATAAATTCATTTCGGTTTAAAAATAAAATTGAATACCATGAAAAAGCAGGTAGGTGAAGTTGTACTGGAAGCTGTTCGGGGCGATATAGCCGGTCAACCCGACATGACGGCTGTTGTGAATGCAGCCAATGCTGAGCTGATGCCCGGCGGTGGTGTTGCCGGAGCAATTCACCGGGCAGCCGGCCCCGGACTTGCCGAAGAGTGCCAGCCGTTGGCACCCATCGAACCCGGCGAAGCGGTTATTTCGGGTGCGCACAACCTTCCCAATAAATATGTGATTCATTGTTTGGGCCCGTTTTACGGAAAAGATAAACCCGAGAACCTTTTGCTGGCCAACTGCTATCGAAACGCACTAAGTCTTGCCGAAGAAAAACAAATTGATTCGGTGGCATTTCCTGCCATTTCCACCGGCATTTTCGGCTATCCGTTCGAGGCTGCGACCGACATTGCCCTGCAAACCATAACAGAAACAATTCCGGAGTTGAAATATGTCCGGCACATCCGATTTGTGCTTTTCGGTGAAGAAGATTTTGATGTGTATGTGGAAAGGTTGAGAAGATTAAAAAGTTAGTTTCTCAATTTTTTATCCACCGACCATTTCCCAGCCCCGTAAATCAGCAGAAAAATCAGCAACATGGTCATTGCAAAGTCAGTGCGGGCGGCGTGTGCCATAAACCAGAAACCTTCATTCAGCAAAATGGGAATTTTTGTACTTATGATGGCAGTTGCCATAATGGTTAAAAGGGGAATAGCTGCCAGCCGGGTCAGAAATCCAATAAATATCAGCGCCCCGCATGCAATCTCAAAACCTGCCACAAAATAGGCCAGAAACTCAGCGTTTTCGAACCCTATTTTTTCAAACCGCCCCACGCCTACAATTTCAGGATAAAGAAATTTCTGAATGCCTTCCGAGAGAAAGACCAGTCCAACAACAATTCGCGGAATGAATGAGCGATTGTCATTTGCCGTTTGAAGCAATTTCTGAAAATGGTGATTTTTTTGATTCATGGTATTATCCTTTTTATATTATTCCTGTTCCCAAACCAATGGAAATAATTATCAACATTACTGCAACCAGTAATTGAACCGTTTTAAAGGTAACTTTTTTAAGCAGTTTCTTCCCTGCAAAAGCTCCGGCAATGGCAGCCAGGGTTGCAGAAACAAGCAACACCACATTCTCAGATAAACCTGACGATGCAAACCGTGAAGCATAAACCGAAAGCCGTGTGATGTCAACCAGCGAAGCAATGATAACACCTGTTGCAATAAAAGCCTCTTTTGAAAGTCCGCTTTTTATTAAAAATGCGCTTCGGAAAGCGCCCTGAATTCCGGCAAGGCCACCAAAAAAACCGCTAAGAATTCCTCCGAGAATGAGTTTATTCCCTCCGAATTCTATTTTCTGCAAAACAGGCAGAACTTCAAAAAGAGAAAAAAACAAAAGTAAAACGGCAATAATAAGTTTTACCGGGGTAATTTCGAAAGTATTTCCCCAAAACTCATACTCGTAAACCGTAGGCAATCCGGATATCCGAAGCAAAACCCAGGCCCCTGCAAACGATGCCAGGATGGCCGGAATTCCAAAACGGATGAGCACCGGTTTACTGGCCATTTTCCCCACCAGGCCCATTTTAAAAATATTGTTGGCAAAGTGTACCACACCGGTTAAAGCAATGGCAATATCCACTGGAAAGAACAAAGCAAAAACAGGCATTAAAATAGTACCCAGTCCGAACCCTGAGAAGAAGGTGAGAATAGCCGTAAAAAAGGCTGCAATACTTATTATGATGATTTCCATTTAATTTCTTTCTGATTACATCGGAAATTTATCTGACTCCGGTTTCACAGAATAAACAAGTTTCTGCCTAATCAAGTTTAAAAAAATGGGGATAGACAGTTTTCATGCGATGAAAATGAATGTGTAAACAACAATGGGGTCAGCTAAATACAACTGGTACATGCAGCGCTTGATCGGGTTTAAAAACCAAACAACTAATTCAAAAAGCTACTTCTTCCGGTAACATTTTATCCATTCCGTTTGAAACCGCACCGGCAACTTGTTACCGGGAATTTCATCTATTACCAGCGTAAACAGACTGATATGCAACGGAAAATCGAGATGCCGGTTTTCAAGCCTCAGAACTTCTGCATCGTTAATTTTCCAAACCAGTGTTCCGCCCGTTTTCACGAGGGTAAAAATATACCACTTTCCCTTTTTCAGGTTGGAAATATCCAATCCGTTCATCGATAATCTTCCCTGTTCGTTGCCCGAAGAAACTCCAATCCGGTTTTTGGCACCCATTTCAAGCAAATACACACCGGGGTAACTTTTCTCACCCTGCAAAACAAAAGAACTCACGGCTTCTTTCACCGGATTGAACTTTATTTTGGCTTCAAAAATTCCATCTTCCTGCCGGAAACTGCTGGCATTTGAAACAATTCCTGAAGTGTAACCGAATTCTGTTGAAACAAAACCGGCCGGCATTTTCCACACCATTCCTTCCCGTTTTTCTTTGCGTGTTTCAATAACCAGCTTTGAACCGCTTTTTATATTCTCACCATTTGTAAACAAATGCAAATCGCCCGGAAGTGCATAGTTGCTGCCAAGTGTTTTTTCAGCCCACGGCGACATGGTTGACCATTTTTTTCCATCGAGCTTTTCGTTCTGAAATTCATCTTCAAAACTCACATCCCAATCGGTAAAAACACGAAACACATCAGTGCCCTTATAGGTAAAATATTTCATCAAATGCGGCCGTCTCTTCATCTCCAGATACTTTTGCTCACGAACAAACTCTTCCGATTTCTCCCACTTTCTGGAATCTTCGAGGTATGCTTTTCGCTGCAAAAACTCTTCAGAAGTGGTCTGTTCCTTTAATTCATTGTATCGCTTTAAATCGTCCGATTCGGCCACTTTGTAATAATTCTGCAACTGCGACGATTTTTCAAATTTCAGAAAAAACTTAACATCATCACTGGTTTCCAGTTCCTTAAACCGTTTCCACTTTTTAAATGCTTCGGTTTTTTCGAATTTCTTCCTGTCTTTTAAAAAATTAACCCGTTTCCTGAAATCATCATGTTCCACTTCCGCCTTCAGCTCCTCAAATCTTTTCAACGTATAGCTGTCTTTGGTTTCGCGGTAGAGCTTCAGTTTTTTTGAATGTTCAAACTTCAGGTAACTTTTTATTTCATTATCATTTTTAAGGCGCTTCAACTCCTGCTTTTTCTCTTTGTCTGCAACAGGAAGGCTTTTGAGTTCGAGGTATTTTTGCAGTTTTTCGCTGTTTGAAATCGCCTGATGACGTTTTAAGGTTTCCGACTGGTGCAGGGTGTAAAAAGTTTTAATTCCCGAATGTTTGTTTAGCTTCTGGTATTCTTTTTCTTTCGTTTGTTCCTGAGAACCTTGAAATGTCAAACGGTGCATCTCTTCCTTCTCCTTTCTGAAACTGCCGTTCTCTGTAAATTCTTTCAGTTGCCGGTATTCTTCAAGTTTTTCAGAGCTTTTTAACGATTCGAACCGTTTCAACTGCGGCGAATCTTTCAGCTTAAAGTAATTTCGAATGTGCGATGCCTTTTGTAGTTTTCCAAATTCCTTCAGCAAAGCTTCTTCACTGCTGCCTTTAAAATGCAGTTCCTTTATTTCCTTTTTTCTGGCGCCAAATTCAGGCGATTGAATGTACTGTTCAAGCTCCAGAAATTCCTTTAACTCATCAGATTGATCAACACGGATAAATTCCTCATAATCATTCCATAGTCTTTTCCTGGCAATTTCAATTTTTTCAACAGGCTTAATCTTGCCAAACAATTGGAGGGAAAATATTTTTAAAGACATAGGTTATATTTTTGGTTTTAAACATTCAAAAGTAAAAATTTAAGCCATTAAAATCGAATAAATTCCGGACACAAAACAGAGTTTTATCTGGAAGTTGTTAACATATCGTGTTTTTATTTGAATAATCAAACATGTACTGTTTATATGTTTTTAGCTGATATATTGGCTATTAACCTAATTTTGAATAGTTTTGAGTGTTTAAACGAAATACTATGATTGCACATTCGGAATTGATTTTGAACAACGATGGCACCATTTTTCACTTGCACCTGAAACCGGAAAACATTGCCGATCAGATTATTCTGGTGGGCGATCAGGCGCGTGTTGATTCAGTGGCCGGATTTTTCGATAAAATTTATTTTACAGCAAAAAACCGTGAGTTCAGAACGGTTACAGGCCAGTACAACGGAAAGAAAATTTCTGTTGTTTCCACCGGAATTGGCACCGATAATATTGATATTGTGCTCAATGAACTGGATGCATTGGTGAACATTGACCTGCAAACCCGTCAAATCAAGAAAGAGAAAAAATCACTCGATATTGTTCGGATTGGTACATCCGGAAGTCTTCAGGAAGATGTTCCGGTAAATGCGTTTGTGGTTTCAAGAAAATCAATTGGTTTCGACGGTATGCTGAATTTTTATGCCAACCGGAAAGAATTTTGCGATATCCCGTTCGAAAAAGCATTCAGGCAGTTTACCGGATGGGATGAATCGCTTCCTACTCCGTATGTTGTTGATGCTTCCGGAAAATTATTCTCCAAATTTAGTGGCAGCGAATACACGCAGGGAGTAACCATTTCGGCACCAGGATTTTACGGACCACAAGGACGTATTTTGAGGCTCCAACTGGCTATGCCACAGCTCAATCAGTTGTTGGAACGATTTCGGTTCGAAGACTTAAAAATCACCAACTTTGAAATGGAAAGTTCCGCCATTTACGGGCTTTCAAAAATGCTCGGCCACCATGCATTAACCGTATGCCTCATCATCGCCAACCGGGTTACCGGGCAGGCAAACGAAAACTATCGCCCGGTTATGGAAACCCTGATAAAATCAGTTCTGGATAACTTAACCCAATAAAAAGTTCAAACCAATAATGAAAAAAAGCAGGCTAAAGGCATTAATCAATTTACTGGACGACCCCGATAACCTGGTTTTTGAAACCGTGGAAAAAGAGCTGCTGAAGGAAAATCATACCATCATTCCGGCACTGGAAAAACACTGGGAAAACAGCTTCGATGAAACCAGTCAGCAACGGATTGAAAACCTGATTCAGGACTTACAATTCAAAAAAACCAAAAGCCTTTTGAAACAATGGATTCATTCACCCGAGAAAGAGTTGCTGGAAGGCTTTCTTACCGTTGACAAATTTCAGTATCCGGATGTTAACCAGATGGGAATTTACCAGAAAGTTGAAAAAATAAAAAATACGGTTTGGCTCGAACTGAACAATTCGCTCACGTTATTGGAAAAAACAACCATTCTGAATCATTTCCTGTTTAATGTTCACGGATTTTCCATCAACCACAACAACATTAATTCACCACAAAACTGTTATCTGAACCAATTGCTCGATACAAAAAAAGGAAATCCGGTTTCGTTGAGCCTGTTTTACACCATTTTAGCCCGCCAACTCGGGCTTCCGGCATTTTTCACCGACTTTCCCAAAAACCCACTGGTTGCCATTGTTGATCGCGACCTGGCAAAAAAAGTTCATGGAGAAAACACAACTTCCGATGTATTGTTTTATATCAATCCTTCCAACAAAGGCTCCATTGCCAGTCGTAAAGAAGTAGATTACCATTTGGCCAAAAACAATTATTCCCCGTCCGAAAAATTTGCAGAACCTAAGTGCGACCAGTTATTCATACGCCGGTTACTGGAATCGCTGAACATTGCATTTCACACTGTTGGCTTTCAGGAAAAAGAAATGCGAACAGCAGAGCTGCTCAGACTTTTTAAACAGACTGTAAATTCCTGATTTATCCTACCAGGATATTTCGGCAAAACTCCACACATTTTTTGATTTCCATTTGTGCATCCGAATTTTCCGGCACCGGATATTCGAGTTCAATGTCGCAGTAAATGGGCCATTTCTTTTTCTGAATCAACTGAAGAATTTCGGCAACGGGTGTGTCACCTTCGCCCCAGGGCATATTGGTATTGGCCGGACTGGCATCTTTTGCTGTTTTGTCCTTTAAATGGATGCTGAATATCCGGTTGTGCAACCGTTCAATTACTTCATTCGGATGTTTTCCTGTTGCGCCGAAATAGTGTCCCACATCGAAATTCAGCATGTTTCTGGGTGAATAATCAAGAAATTCGTCGAATGAAAAGTCAGGTTCGCCGGGTTGGGCATGGTTATGGTATATGGCGTACATGTTATGTTTCTCTGCAAATTTTCCAAGACGGGCACAGGCTTCGTGCCCAATTTCATTGGTAATTCCTTTTGCACCCAAAACCTTTGCAGCAGTAAACGCATAATCAATTTCTTCGCTGGTCCAGTTGGCCGGTGCAAACTTTACAATATGAATATTAACTCCGGCTTTATTGAACAGCTTACGTAATTCCTGGTATTTGCCCATCGAAGCCGAAAGCCTCCACTGGCGCTGCCGTTCCTTAACAACATCGGCTTCGCGCTGATATGCCAGACGTTCTGCTTCTGCAGCATCACGGTCAGGTCGCGCTGGCATGGGTGGAATACCGGCATATTCTTCGGCTACATTTCCCATCAGTTCAATGGAGCTTATTCCGGCTTCAACACAGTAATTTAAAATATCCTGCGCAGTGGAAGGCATACTTCGCCAACTGTAAGTTATTGCACCAATCTGCACACCTTTAAACCGCGAATTGGGTTTTGCAAATCCGGAAAAAGAAGTGGCATAAGTGGCTGGTGCAAGGGAAATTCCTGCTAATGCTGCTGCCGTTGAACCAATAAATTTTCGTCGTGAAACACCGATGTTTGATTTTAAATTACCCATAACATGCCATTTGTTTAAAATAAAGAATAAAGGTAAAAGATTTGCCGGGGATTCAGACCGCAAAACGTAAAAAAAAAACCGATCTGACTCAGACCGGTTTCCTTTTTATCTTTAAGAATACGATTTATTCTTCTTTTTTCTCTTCTGCATCGGCAGCAGGTTCCTCTTTCACTTCAGGTTCCTGTGCTTCCGCCTTTGGAGCTTCTTCTGCAGGTGCTTCTGCTTTTGGCTCTTCAGCCTTGGGTTCTTCTTCTTTTACCGCTTTGGCAGGCGCTGTCTTTTCAGCTTTCGGTTTCTCCTTTTTTGCAGTTTCAGCTACCGGAGTTTCCGATTTTTTTGCACCACCACGACGCGACCGACGGCGTTTTGGTTTTGCAGCCTCTTCGCCACCACCCAGCATTGCTTCGTTGTAATCCACCAGTTCGATAATGCACATTTCGGCATTGTCGCCCAAACGATTTCCGGTACGAAGGATACGTGTGTACCCGCCCGGACGATCGGCTACTTTTGCAGCCACATCACGAAACAGTTCCGAAACGGCTTCTTTATT
>CAZCPH010000104.1:0-1645 GCA_964500105.1 uncultured Mariniphaga sp.
TGACTGCTCCGGTGAAATAAACAAGCAAAACGGCCTGCTGCCAGTCGAATCCGGCGGCAACCTGCTCCTGATGCATAACTGCCGGGATGTGTTTAAAGGTGTCGGGCAGGGCAATAAACAGGTTGGTATTGTTTGCTTGTTCAACCAATAAGGTGTAGTGAACAGGAAAAAGTGGCAGGACAACCGATGAAAAAAGTGCCGTAAGTAAAAACCAGCGGTTTGCGTTGTGGTAGGTTTCGTTTCGCAGGAATAGCCAGTAAATAATGTAGAACAGCATGATTCCTGCAGAAGCTTTGATTAGAAACGTGATAAAGGTTTCCATGGCTATTTGTTGTTATTGTCCTTTTTCAATTCGCTTTCCGTAATCTTCAGCATTTCTTCCAGCTCGCTGATGCTGAGGTTGTTTTCTTTGGCAAAAAAAGTTGCCAGTTTTGGAAACGATCCGCTGAAGTAATCTTTTAACAGGGAACTAAACTGAAAACGAGCATATTCGTGTTTGGTTACACCTGGTGAAAAAAGATTGGTGTTGCCAATTTTTCGACACGAAACAAACCCTTTGTTTTCCAGTACTTTTAATACTGTGGCAACAGTGGTGTAGGCCGGACGTGGCTCTTCAAACTGCTCCACCACATCTTTTACAACTCCTTCTTTTAAGTCCCAGAGAATTTGCATGATTTGCTCTTCGGCTTTTGTTAGTGTTTTTATCGTATTCATCGAAATTTGCTTTTTCTACTACAAATGTAGTACTAATAATTTAGAAATAAAACTATTTTCTTAATAAATTTACTATAAAAATAGTAAAAAGTATTTAAATGAATGTATTTAAGAATGTTATGAGATTTTGAACAGGCTGTAAAGTATAAAAATTACTGTTGGTCCAGGTTTCTATGGTCCCCAGACTAACTCTTTTTCGGCTATGGCAATTTCGCCAACATTGTAAGCATTGTCAAACAAGACTGCATCAGATTCATATTTAAACGACTGTACCTGCAGCACTACCGAATCTCCTGAATAAATCTGTTCCGCCCAGCTTCCTGCAGAATTTGAAACGGTGAATTCTTCTGTGGATGGTGAAAGAGCCTGACTCAGAAAAATAATTTTTTCTTCGGAGTTCAGAAGTTTTACCACATATCCGTCTGCTTCCTCAACTTCCAGCCACTTCACGTTTAGCGAAAAACTTTCTGACTGAAAAGAAGTAGAAGTAATCAGCGGTATTCCAAGGTTTAAAATTTCAACATTGTCGGTTTGCTGAATTTTTACGCCTTCGGTATTTTCTACTTCGAAAACGTATGAACCTTCTTTGGGTGTTTCGGTTTTGAAATCTGACGCAGCCGGTTCTTTTTGAAATGTAAGACTCGATTCCTCACTTCTTTCCAGCACAATTGGAGTACCACCGTTAGCGGGCGGAGTTACCGTTGCAGATGCTATACTTTGGTTTGCAAACACATAAAAAACGAGTGCCGATTTGTTTTCCCCATCAATGTTTTTCCGGATGACGTATGCATCTGAATTGACTTCGAATACAGACTCTGTTTCTTTGTTGCAACCCCAGAAAAGAAGAGGTAAAGTTGCCGCTAGCAAAACTATTTTGTTCCAATGTTTTTTCATGACAAGTACATTTTTATTTGTCACAAATTTAATAAAA
>CAZCPH010000104.1:1745-8281 GCA_964500105.1 uncultured Mariniphaga sp.
AGGCTGAAAGCAATAAAAACCTGAGATACACCATATTCTGCTTTTTGCTGACTCAACTCCCGGGTTGAAAGTCCGGCTGATAAAACCGTTGCCAGAATGTCGAGCAGAAGCGACAGGCCGGCACCTTTCCAGTATCCAATAGGCAGTGCGCGCCGCGATTCCAGGATTTCTTCCGGCTGGTTGGTTAATTTTCCGTTTTTGTTGAATCCGCCGGGATAGGGCAGTGCTTTTTCATCCAATTGCGCAGCTTCCATTTTTCCATACGAAAACTGGGTCATGGCAAAGTCGAGCACAATGGCTTCATTGCCAAAAGGCAGGGCAAACACCAGCGGATTGTTTCCCAGCCGGCTTTCTTTGGCGCCCCAGGGCGGCATATTGGCTTCGGTGTTGGTCCAGCCTATAAATGCAAATCCCTTTTTTGCTGTCTGCCAGCCATAAGTTCCGCCGCGCATCCAGTGGTTGGTGTTGGCAATGGCCACACAGCCTAACCCGTTTGCTGATGCGAGTTGCATAGCCCGTTTAGCACAAAACTGCGCATTTAGCGGACCCGGTCCCAGCTGCCCGTCCCACTGCTCCAATGCGCCGGCAGAATGAATTAGTTTTGGCTCTGCGGTTACGTTGATAAAGCCTTTCTGAATGTATTCCACAAACCGGGGGAATCGGTAAACTCCATGCGAGTAAACTCCCTCCAGGCTGTTGACGGCAAAAACCTCCGCGCATTTTCCGGCTTTCTTTTCTGTGAAATTATAGTTGAGAAGAATGCGTTTGAATTCGGATTTCATCTCCTCAAAAGAAACGTGAATTAATTCCATCTTACTGAATTAAATTTGACTGAGAGCAGACTTTACTTTTTCCAGCAACGCCGGAACTTTTTCGTAGGGATCTCCCTGTCCCAGTGTTTCCAGTGGCAGGTAACCGCGATATCCGGCATCTTTAATTATTCTGAAAAGTTTTACAAAATTGGTTGGCGTTTCTTTTCCGTCAATCCAAACATTTTCCTTGATTTGCCAGGTAACAGCCCGCAGAATATTTTTCGAAATTTCTTCATACGGATCATGCTGCCGGTAACTTCCAATATCAAGATTCAGCCCCAGCCATTCGGAGTCCACCATTTCAAAAATACGGTCCACATCGGCAGCAGTTTTCAGGAAATCGTTGTGATTTTGCAGAGCAATTATTACTCCGAACTGTTTTCCGCAGTCACAACATTCACGAATGTCTCTGGCCATCCATTCAAAAACCTGGTCGCGCGAAAAGCCCTCGTGCGGATTTGTTCCGGCAAATATGCGAAGGTTGGGGCTGCCAAGTTTCGCCGCTGCTTCAATCCATTTTTTTATCAGTTCAATATCTGCTTTCCGGGCTTCCGGATCAGGATTGGCAAAATCGTTTCGAACGCCGGTTCCGCTGATGTCGAGTCCCAACAAAAATGCTTTTCGTTTAAATTGGTTAATGAATTCATCTTCCGGCGGTTCCGGATATCCGGGGAAATAATATCCGGTAGGATCAATGGCATCGAAATCATATTTCGCACAAAAATTCAGCACATCAAACAAATCAATTTTTTCTTCGCGAAGCGGATTGTTAAAGGAATAAACATTCAGGCTCAGTTTGAATTTATGGGAAAACTGCCCGTTGCCGGGTTTTTCATTTTTTTCTGAAAGCTGTCCGGGAAAACCGGTTACAGGCAATACAGGCAGCAACGCCATTGTTTTCAGGAAACTTCTTCTGGAATTGAAATGGTTCATGGTTTACGATTTTATCAGTTGCACATAAGATGCATTTTCAAATTTCTACGAAATTATCAAATTGAATGTAAAATCTTTGTTTTGTTCAGAACAATCTGAAAAAACAATCAACCGGATTTTCCTACCTTTGCGACATAAAATGGTAAAAGAATGGCGAATGATAATCATGCTGCCTGGCATGCGAAGCCTTTTGAAGAGGTTGTTTCTTTTATGGAGAGTTCGGATAAAGGACTAACTTTAAAAGAAGCCAAAAACAGATACGAAAAATACGGCCCAAATCAGATTCAACGGAAAAGGAAGGATGGTCCGTTAACGGTTTTATGGCGACAGATTAATAATCCGCTCATCTGGGTTTTAATCGGCTCGAGTGCACTTGCTGTTTTGCTGGGAAAAATTACCGACGGGCTGGTGGTATTTGCCGTGGTAGTCATTAACACAATCATAGGTTTTATTCAGGAATTTAAAGCCGGGAAAGCCATTGAGGCTTTGAGTGATATGGTTCCCGAAAATGCAACAGTTCTTCGCGATGGCCGGAAAGTTTCCATTCCGGTTTCAGAAATTGTGCCGGGCGATGTGGTTGAACTGGAAGCCGGTGAACGTGTTCCGGCCGACATGCGTCTCATCAGGCAGAAAAACCTGACGGTGGAGGAAGCAGCTTTAACCGGTGAATCGGTTCCTTCGCAAAAGTCGGTTAATCCGGTTGAACCCGATGTTTCCCTGGGCGACCGGAAATGCATGGTGTATAGCGGAACCCTTGTGGCCACCGGAACAGCAACTGCCGTAGTTGTGGGAACAGGAATGAACACCGAACTGGGCAAAATTTCTGACATGCTCAGCGAAACCACCGATTTGGAAACACCGCTCACGCATAAGCTCGGCGTTGTTGGAAAATATCTGACCATTGGAATTGTTGCCATTACAGTTATAATCATGATTATCGGGACTATTCGGGCTACCGGACAGGGAATTTCGCTGGGAATGGCACTGAAAGACAGCCTCATTTTTGCCATTGCACTGGCAGTTGGAGCCATTCCCGAAGGTTTGCCGGCAGTAGTTACCATTGCTTTGGCCATTGGGGTTCAACGCATGGCGCGCCGTAAAGCCATCATTCGTAAGCTTCCTGCAGTTGAAACTCTTGGCAGCACAACTGTTATTTGTTCGGACAAAACCGGAACTCTTACCCGTAATGAAATGACAGTGAATGAATTGTGGACTTCTGAGCATGAGTTGCAGGTTACCGGGGTAGGGTACAACACCGAAGGTGTGTTTAAACAAAATGGCAACGAACTGGAAAATCTGCCAGACGATATCAGTCTGTTACTTGAAGATGCAGTGTTGTGCAGCGATGCCAGTTTTAAACCGGAAAATGAAGGATTTGGCGTTACCGGAGACCCTACCGAAGTGGCTTTGGTTGTGTCAGCGGCAAAAGCTGGTCTGGATGTTGAAAATCTCAGACAGACACATAGCCGCATAGATGTGATTCCTTTCGATTCGGAATCGAAATATATGGCTACGCTGAATCAGAATGCAGAACAACGGATAATTATTAAAGGAGCCCCTGAGGTTATTTTAAAACGGTGCAGCACTCATTATGGCGGAAAAATGCTGGATGCTGCACCTGTAATTGCGCAAATTGAACGGCTTGGAGCCAGAGGAATGCGCGTACTGGCAGTGGCTCAGAAAATCAGAGAGCATGCTGGCAACAGTGAACTGGATTCGGCTGAAACAGAAAAGGATTTTCAGTTTGTTGGATTGCTGGGCATGATTGACCCGCCACGCGCCGAAGCCATTGAGGCAATAAAAGCGTGCCACAATGCCGGAATTGTTGTGAAAATGATTACCGGCGATCATCAGGCTACTGCGCAATCCATTGGCATGGATTTGGGCCTTTCGAAAACCGGAAAAACCATCACCGGAGTTGAACTGGCTAAGATGGACAATGAAACGCTGGCAGAAGTAGTAAAAAACACCAATATTTTTGCGCGCGTGGCACCGGAGCATAAACTGCGACTGGTAAGGGCATTGCAGGCCGACAACCACATTGTGGCCATGACCGGCGACGGGGTGAATGATGCACCTTCGCTCAAACAATCGAATATTGGGGTGGCTATGGGAATTACAGGCACTTCGGTTTCCAAAGAATCTTCGGATATTGTGCTGGCCGACGATAATTTTGCCAGCATCAGCGCGGCAGTGGAAGAGGGACGCCGGGTGTACGATAACCTGCTGAAATCGCTGGCGTTTTTGTTACCAACCAATCTTGGACTGGCATTTATCCTGGTCTATGGCATCATGTTTTTCCCGTTTAACCTGGTAACCAACGAGCTGTTGCTGCCTATGCTGCCAACCCAGCTTTTGTGGATTAATCTTGTAGCTGCCGTGGCACTGGCCCTTCCGCTGGCTTTTGAGGTGAAAGAACCCAATGTGATGAAACGACCGCCACGAAAACCCGATGCACCGTTGTTCAACAAGTTTGTTACGTTCAGGGTGGTTTTTGTCTCGTTGTTCATGACCGCAGGCACCATCATTCTTTTCAACCTGCATTATTCCCACAGCCTGGAAAACGGATTGGACCCTGCATTTGCACAGGCAAAAGCGCAAACCACTTCGGTAACTTTTGTTATTTTATTCCAGATTTTCTACATGCTCAACTGTCGTTCACTACATGATTCGCTGACGAAAATCGGATTTTTCAGTAATCCTACGGTTTTTTTGGGAATCGGAATTGTACTGGGACTGCAGGCGGTGTTTATTTATGCGCCGTTTATGCACAACATTTTTAACACGGTTCCACTCACTGCCCAGGAACTGCTTTTTGCAGCATTGTTCGGTTTTGCCATTTTTCCTGTGATTGGGATTGAAAAATGGATTCATTCCGTGTTAACTCGCAGGAAATAGACTCACAAACTTTTCGGATTGGTAATTACCACTTCTTTTACACAAGCACCTGGCGACAATTCCAGCAGCCACCGGATGGTTTTGACCAGATCGTCCGGCTGAATCATTTCTTCAAACTGAAGCGGGGTGCCGGCTTTCTGCGCCATATTGGTATTTACCCATGCCGGACAGAGTGCTGTCACTTTTATTCCCTGCGGGGTGAGTTCCCGGTAAAGAGATTCATTCAGTCCCAGCAGCCCGAATTTGGATGCACAATACCCGCCACTGCCCGCAAAACCTACTTTCCCGGAGCGTGAAACAACATTGAAAATATATCCTGATTGTTGTTGTTGCATCACCGGAACCACTTCCTGAAGTATTACAAACTGAGCGGTGAGGTTGGTGTCCAGCATTTTCCTGAAATCCGTTTCGGGCAGTTCCAGCGTGCCGCTAAAATGAATTCCGGCGTTGTTAACCAGAAGGTCGATGCGGTCATATTTCTCAACTATTTCAGTCACAGTTGCTTTTATTTTTTCTGAATCGGTAATGTTCCGCGTAAATACTACCGGCTCAGAACAACCATTTCTGATAATTTCCTCTTGAACGCTTTTCAAGTCATCCTGATTTCTTCCAATTAAAATGGTGAGATAACCCATTTTCGCCAATCCGATGGCAATGGCTTTCCCGATTCCTTTTGAAGCGCCGGTGATTAGTGCTGTTTTGAATTGATTTTCCATATTTTATCCGTTTTTCAACTCCAGTATAAACCCGCTTCCATGGATATTTTTGATTTCGATATGGGGGTCGGAAGAGAGGTATTTTCTCAGTTTTGTTATAAACACGTCCATGCTTCGGGTGGTGAAATAGCCATCTTCGCCCCAAATTTTCCGCAGCGCTGTTTCGCGGGGCAGCAGTTCGTTCATGTTCTGGCAAAGCAATTTGAGGAGTTCGGCCTCTTTGGGCGACAGATTTTGCTGATCATCGTCAAGAATTATTGTCCGTTTTTTCGGATAAAACCGGTATGCTCCTATTTCATAAACTTCTTTTTCAGAAAAGATTCCTTCCCCTTTCCGGTTGAGGATAGCTTTTATTTTACACAGCAGCACTTCGGTGTCGAACGGTTTGGTAACGTAATCGTCGGCGCCCACATTGTACCCTTTCAGAATGTCTTCCTTCAGTGTTTTGGCTGTAAGAAAAACCAACGGAATTTCCTGGTTTAACTTACGGATCTCTCGTGCAATGGAAAAGCCGTCCACATGGGGCAGCATAACATCGAGGATACAAATGTGGTAGTTGCCGTTTCGAAACTTTTCGGTGGCAAATTTTCCGTCGTCAACCCAGGTGACTTCAAAATCATTGATTTCGAGGTATGACTTTAACACCGCCCCGAAACTGAGGTCGTCTTCAACCAGAAAGATATGTTGCTTGTTATTCATTCCCTTACAAACGGTAAAAATACATCGAACCGGCTTCCTTTCCCCAATTCGCTTTGCACCGAAATGGTTCCATGGCTGGCTTCCACAACGGCTTTTGCATAACTTAAACCAAGCCCAAATCCTTTCACGTTGTGCACGTTTCCTGTTTCCTGCCGGTAAAATTTTTCAAATATTTTGCTTTGTACACTTTTATTCATTCCAATGCCTTTGTCTTCAACCGAAATTAAAACACCTTTCGGCTTGTTTTGCGTTGAAATGGTTATTTGGGGTGGCTCAGCCGAATATTTAATGGCATTGTCGAGCAAATTGTAAAACACGTTGGCACAGTGCGTTTTATCGGTTGTAACTGAAGGATTTGAAGCTTCAAATTTTGTTGTAATTTTCCCTTTGCGTTTTTCAATCTGAAGGGCAATTCCCTGTATGGCATCTTCCAGTAAATCATGCACGTTTACAGTTTCCCATTTAAATTCAAACTCTT
>CAZCPH010000104.1:8291-9481 GCA_964500105.1 uncultured Mariniphaga sp.
GCCGGGCAATGGTTAAAATATCTTCCACCTGGCGGTTCATGCGCGCATTTTCCTTTTTAATCATTCCGGTGAAATAGCGTACTTTTTCAGCATTTGAAATGACTTTGTTGTTGTTGATGGAATCGGCAGCTACCGCAATGGTTG
This sequence comes from uncultured Mariniphaga sp., assembly GCA_964500105.1. Taxonomy (GTDB): domain Bacteria; phylum Bacteroidota; class Bacteroidia; order Bacteroidales; family Prolixibacteraceae; genus Mariniphaga. The sequence goes on from CAZCPH010000104.1 coordinate 8,436, forward strand.
CAATGGGAGTTTTAAACTCATGTGTCATATTATTGATGAAATCCGATTTCATTTCCGAGATTTTTTTCTGCCTCAGAATGTAAAAAATACTTCCTGCAAAAGCAGTCAGAATAAACAGCGAAAAAAGGAATGAGGCGATTAACAGCCAGTTTAATGAACGGTAAATAAATCCTTCGCGACCGGGAAAAAAAACAGCCAGTTTCTGGTCGCGGCTGAAAATAGCATTGGGGAATAAATTCACTTTGTATGTTGAATGAACCAGTTGAGTGGAATCGGCATTTGCCGAAATGCCGGTTAGCAGGCTATCTGTAAAAATTCCAAAATCAAATTCAATGGGAATATTCCTATTCTCAAGTTCCTCCGTTAAAATTCTTTTAATATCGGCAGTATCCACGATATTCTCATCCCATGTTACAATTTCAGTAAATACCTGGCTGGCTACTTCTTTTAAATTTCCCGCCTTTCGTCTTACACGGGTTGAAAGTTCGGGTGCAATGATAACCGTAGAATCGATTCGGCTTAAGATTGAATCGATCTTTACCATGCTGACCGAAAAAAATGAGTCAGCATTTAAAATAAAGGTATCACGCAGAAAAACCAAAGAATCTGATGAACCCGGGTTTTGGAAATGATAGGCGAAACTGTTTTTTGTGATTTTTTTTAGGGAGTCTGAAAAAAAATGAATTTTGTTGTCAGGGTTCATTACTTGTTTTTCAACCCTGACTTCCACGCTTTTATCGCCTGGTTTTGGTGCTCTTTTTCGTATAATTTGAACAGGCCCCGGAGGTGTTCTGAAAGAATTATGAACAGGCGGGGGTACGGGTGTGGTTTCAAAATGGAAATCGTACTTTTCGCTTCCACTGTTCCATTCCAGCTTTTTTAGGCATTCACATCACTCCAATCTATGATTTTTCTTAGATATGGATCCGCGCCATATTTACCTTCAAGGTATTGCTTGTCAAACTTTGCATCCTTGCGAACTGATTCTCCTTTATTGTTCTTAAATTCTACTAACGAATACAATTTAGAATTCTGATAGCTGCCCT
>CAZCPH010000104.1:9491-9750 GCA_964500105.1 uncultured Mariniphaga sp.
AAAATCATTCGGTTCATAATATTCAGATTTTGCCGGTCTTCCAGTTTTTTTACCGTGTTGTTCAACGCATCGCTAACATTTCGGTTGAACAGTTCATTTTTAACCCGAATGGCATTGTTCATCCAAACCAATTGTACTGCGATAATTCCTAAAATGGAAATTCCCATTAAAATAATCAGTCCGGTGAAAACTTTTCTGTTCATGGTTCAAATATAGGCATTTCCGAAAGCTGTTTTTACATTTTAACTTTTCCTTAACT
>CAZCPH010000105.1:0-9723 GCA_964500105.1 uncultured Mariniphaga sp.
TGGCGGCGCACCCTGTTTTTTCGACAATGTGGAACTGATGAACAGAACAGGTAAAACCATTTATCTGAATATCAATCCGAAAATTCTGGCCGAAAGGCTGATGAAATCTAAAACCGAACGGCCGCTCATTAAGGGAAAATCAAAGGAAGAGCTGGTTCGGTTTATCGACGAAACATTAAAAAAACGCAACGAGTTTTACACACAGGCCCATTACCAGATTACCCGGCCCGATATAGATTTAAAAGAGGTTATGGCGATGATTCAGAACGATTGAGTCTGGTCGTTGTTTTCATTTTTCGTGTCATATTTCCTTAACTTGTCTTCAATTTGAATTCTGCTTGTCATGAAAACGGTAGCGCACGAATTTGCACACACACTGAAGGAATCAGGTATTAAATATGTGTTTGGAGTGCCCAGCGGAAATATGATTGATTACATTGAGGCAATCAGGCAGGAAGAGGGGATTGATTTTATCCTTACTGGTCACGAATCTGCTGCTGCGTTTATGGCTGCAGTGTGCGGGCGGTTAACCGGAGTTCCCGGAGCCTGTTTCGGAACTTTTGGTCCGGGAGCCACCAATTTAGCCACCGGTGTGGGTTGTGCCTTGCTCGACCGTATGCCTTTGCTGGCTTTTACTGACGAAATGCCGGCACATCTCAGGCATCGGACTGTTCAGATGAATATCGATCACCAGGCACTTTTTCAGCCCATCACCAAGTGGACAACCCGCATGGGAAAAGATAATGTAGCCGAAACAATTCTGAAAGCTTCCGGAGTTGCTGCAGAAGAGCTGCCCGGGCCAGTTCATATTGGTGTACCTGCCGGAATCGGCAGTACGTTCGCCGGTCATTCCAGCGAATCGTTCTCCTTTCTGCATTTTGAAAAGAAAACTGCTCTGGAGATTTCTTCAGAATCAATGAAGTTTGTAAAACGGCGTTTTAAAAAAGCAGGAAAACCCTTGCTGGCAGTTGGACTGACAGCAGTTCGTGCCGGAATAAAATCGCTGCTTCTGAATCTGGCCGAGAAATACAATCTGCCTGTCGTGCTCACTCCCATGGCTAAAGGCCTTTTTCCTGAAAATCATCCATTATACGCCGGTGTGTTGTTTCATTCACTGTCAAACCATGTGGCGCAAACATATCTGGAAGCCGATTTGGTTATTGGCATTGGTTACGATCCGGTTGAATTCAATTACGAAGAGTGGATGCCGCGCGTTCCTTTGCTCCATTTTTGCAATCGCCCGGCCGATGTTGATCGCGATGTGATACCTGACGTAACAGATGTTCTGGGCGATTTAAAACTGTCAGTAAGCGAATTGCTGACTTTGGATTGCCCGGCAAAGAAATGGAACAGCAATTTGATTGAAAGCCGCAAACAGGAAATGTTTCGTTTGCTGGAACCACCCGGGGAAAGTTTTGGACCGCGTGCTGTGATGAAGGGTTTACGGGAGGTTCTTCCTGAAAACGGAATTTTAACGGTTGATGTGGGAGCACATCTGCATCTGGCCGGCCAAATGTGGAGAACTCCTTCGCCCGAAAAACTTTTAATGACCAATGGTTGGTCTTCCATGGGTTTTGGCGTTCCTGCTGCCATTGCAGCCAAACTTTGCTACCCAAACCTGCCGGTTGCCTGCCTTACCGGCGATGGCGGTTTCCGGATGATGGCCGGTGAAATGGCCACCGCACGTCAACTGGGTTTAAATGTTGTTTTTGTGGTGGTTGTCGATCAAAGTTTGTCGCTCATTCGCATAAAACAGGAAAAAAAGAAAGCCCAAAGCAGTTACGGAACCTCGCTTCCGTTTGAATATGACAGATTTACAACCCACTATTTTGGTGTGCCGGTAGTTCAGGTTAAAGATTTTGGAAGTTATAAAATAGCTCTTGCAGAAAACTTTGCAGCCGGTGGCCCGGTTATAATTGAAGTTTTGGCTGATGGCTGTGAATATGATAAACTTGTGCTTCAGGGCAACAAATAATTTGAGGTGTTTGATGCAATCAAAAAAAGCCACCTGCTTTTGCAAATGGCTTTTTTCAATTAGTGAAAATATTTTTATTCTTCGTTACCTTCTTCGTTTGCCGGAGCAGGTGTGTTATCGTTGGTTGTTGCTTCCGGAACGGTTGTCGGGAAGTTGGGAACCTGAGTAGGATCCACTGCAGTTTCAATTTGCTGCTGCACCCTCGATTGTTCCTGTGTCATTCTTTCGCGCGGAATAAATGCTGAACCCATTATGGAAAGCACGAGCAATGAACCTGCCAAAACCCAGGTTGCTTTTTCGAGGAAATCGGTGGTTTTGCGAACACCCATAATCTGGTTCGATGACTGGAAATTGCTTGCCAGTCCACCGCCTTTTGAATTTTGTACCAGTACTATAAGTACCAGCAAAACACAAACAATAAATATTAAAACGGTAATTAACGTGTACATCTGATATCAGTTAAATGTTTTTTAATTTTTCTATTTCTTCAATTCGGCTTGCAAAGTAAACACTTTTTTCCGGATATTTCAAGCTTAATTTTTGAAAAGCTTCAAGCGCTTTGTCGTATTTTTTTTGTTCGAAATAGAGCATTGCCAAAGTTTCGGTAATCAGTTCGTCGTGTTCACTAACCGATTTTTCAATAAATTCATTTTCAGTTTCTTCCCGGGTAATGTCTGGTGTCTTTTCCCCTCTTTTTATTGGTCCGGGTTGAGCAGAAAGGAATTTATCAATCAGATTGTTGCCCGATACGTTTTCTGCTGAGGTTTCGAGAGCGTAAACAGATGGTGCTGCCAGATGCTGCTCAAAAGTCAGATTTTCTGAATTTTTTTCTGTTTCGGAATACAAAATCCGGTACAATTGTTTTCTGTCGGCAATCAGCGGTGCAAAATTTTTTAGTTCGCTGTCAAAATCAGGATTCCCGTTACGCTGCAGGTTTTTTAAATACAGTAAACGGGCTGTTTGAAACCAGGGATATTTTTTTGTCAGCTCTTTTAAATCCGGCAGCGTTTCCTCATTCATCAACTCCGGATTTTCAATCAGGTTGTACAATTTTTCTTTTTGCATATTTACCAGTTTGCCAGTGTTGCATTAAAAATATCCTCGGTCAGTTTGTTGATTATTTCCGGTACCAGCCCGTCTTCCACGGCACTAAGCGAGCTTGTTGCATCAAAATCCTCGAAAGCCGAAAACGTTTGTTCAATGCTTTGATCCGGGTCAACGTTGTTGGTGTATTTTACACGAACAGAAACGGTCAGTCGGTTTAGTGCGGCCATGTCTTCCTTTTGAATAGACATGGGGCGTACTTCGTATCCGGTAATCTGTCCTTCAAAAATAAGGTCACCGTCTTCTGCAAGCTCGTTGAGCGGAGTTTGCCGCTGAAGTTTTTCGCGCAGTGCTTCGGTAAACGATTGGCTGAGTGTTGGATTTACCAACCGGGCCCGGTTGGGGAAGTAATAAACCGAAAAGGTTTTTACAGCGGGGGAGATGTTAGCTCCTGTAAATGAGTAGGAAATTCTGCACGAATTGGTGATGCCCGTAAACAGAACTACCAGAATAAACAATATAATGTACTTTTTTTGCATTCGTCAACCTTTAATGTTATGCTCTTTAATTTTCCGGTAAAGAGTTCGTTCCGAAATTCCCAGTTCTTCGGCAGCATATTTTCGTTTTCCGTTGTGTTTTTCAAGTGCTTTTTTTATCAATTCAATCTCTTTGTCTTCCAGCGATAACGATTCTTCAATAACCTCTTCGGTATCCTGAATATTGCTTTTATCGATATTCGGAATGTGCACCGGTTTTACAGGCTGCTCAGGTTTCGAGAAGTTAATTTCTTCCGAATCGTACAGATTTTGAATGATTTGCGCATGATCGCCCGAAATTGGCGCTTCTTTGTTTTCCATGATGTCGAGTACAAGTTTTTTTAGGTCATTCATGTCTCTTTTCATGTCGAAAAGAATTTTGTAAAGAATTTCCCGTTCGTTGGAAAAGCCTTTGTCTTCGGTTTTTGCAAATAAGGCCGGAAGATTTTTAGACGAAAGCGCCGGAAGGTATTTTTGCAGTACGTCACCCGAAATATCCCTGTTTTGTTCGATAATTGAAATTTGTTCGGTAATATTTTTCAGTTGCCGCACGTTTCCCGGCCACCGGTAATTTTCAAGCAATACTCTGGCGTCATCTTCAAGCCTGATGGGCGGCATCCGGTATTTTTCAGCAAAATCGCGTGCAAACTTTCTGAAAAGTAAATGGATATCGTCGGGGCGCTGGCGAAGCGGAAGAATGGCAATCGGAACGGTATTCAGCCTGTAATACAAATCTTCCCTGAATTTTCCTTCATCTATTGCTTTTGGGATATCCACATTGGTTGCGGCAATTACCCTTACATTGGTTTTAATTACTTTTGACGAACCCACTCTGATAAACTCGCCGGTTTCCAGTACACGCAATAAACGCACCTGCGTAGAAAGTGGCAGTTCGCCAATTTCATCCAGAAAAATAGTTCCGCCGTCGGCTTCCTGGAAATACCCTTTTCTATCGGACAAAGCACCGGTGAACGATCCTTTTTCGTGCCCGAAAAGCTCGGAATCAATAGTGCCTTCAGGAATTGCTCCGCAGTTTACAGCAATGTATTTACCATGTTTCCGGCTCGAAAACTGATGAATAATCTGCGGAAAAACTTCTTTACCTGTTCCGCTTTCTCCGGTTATAAGCACCGAAAGGTCGGTAGGCGCAACCTGAACGGCTATTTCTATTGCTCTGTGCAAACCGGGTGAGTTTCCAATTATTTCAAACCTTTGTTTTATATCCTGAATATCCATATGGAGTCGCTGTTCAATAAAAGCACAAATTTACAATTTTTCGGCGGCAATGTTTCTTTTGTGTTTTCAATTAACCTTTTTTTGTTTTTTTTTGATGGCTGATTGTCAGGAATTCGATCTGGTACCAACGAACGGTATGTTTAATCATTATCTTTGTCACACAAAATTTAAACTACAGAATGAATTTTATTGCACTTATTCCTGCACGTTTTCAGTCAACCCGTTTTCCGGGAAAACCTTTGGCTATGCTGGGGGGGAAGCCGGTTATACAATGGGTTTACGAAAACGTGAAACAGGCACTGGAACATGTTTGGGTGGCAACAGACGACGAACGGATATTTAATGTGGTTCAGTCTTTTGGTGGAAAAGCGGTTTATACACAACCGACCCATCGCAGTGGAACAGATCGCTGTGCCGAAGCGGCAAGGCTGTTGAAAAAGGAGTTGGAATTTGATGTGGTCATTAATGTTCAGGGAGATGAACCGTTTATTAAAGCAGAACAAATTCATCAGCTGAAATCTTGTTTTACAGGTGAAACCGAAATTGCAACATTGGTGAAGAAGATTGATTCGGCTGAAGAATTATTTAATCCCAACCGGCCCAAAGTTGTGATCGACAATCAACAAAATGCCCTGTATTTCAGCAGGTCAACCATCCCTTATATCCGGGGTGAAAAGGAGAACGGCTGGCTGAATGCACAAACTTTTTGTGCACATATCGGGATGTATGCCTATACAGAAGAAGTACTTCAGAAAATTACCGGGTTAAGTCCCGGAAAACTTGAACAGGCAGAGGCACTTGAACAACTGAGATGGCTTGAAAACGGATTTCGGATTAGAACAGCAGAAACCAGTTTTCAAAGTATAGGCATTGATACACCAGATGATTTAATTGTTGCCGAAAAATGGCTTCTTAAATAAAAGGCACAAAATTTGCTCATTACATAAAGAAATTGTAAATTTTCGGCCATGAAACGATATATACTTTTAACACTCTTCATTTTCATCGTGTTTACCGGGTTTTCCGGCAATCCGGTTGATTTTGCGTTGGATCAGAATCAAAATCCAGCAGTTCAGGAAAATCGTTTCGATCTTAAAATTTACCCCAATCCCGCTGAAACCGGTCGTATTACCCTGGAAATGAACAATGGTGAAATTGCTGAAATCCGGTTAATTGATATTGCCGGCAAAGAAGTAATCACACGTAAAATTGATTTTGGTACGCAAAGGGTTCAGTTGATGCTTGAACAAGTTCCCAACGGAATTTACTTTGTTCGGGTTAAAACAGCAGAGAATAAAGTTGTTGTTAAAAAACTTGTCGTTTCCTCCCGTTAAAAGTTCCCCCGTTTTTTTACATTTTTTTCGTTTTGATAACAACCCCTTTCTATTTTTATAATTTTGTACCTTCAAATTAAAGAAGGGTAAAATGATTAAATATTTTTTATCGGCTGTTGCTGTTTTCTTTTCGTTAAATGTCATTTCACAACAATCTGTCGAAAGTGCCAGAAGCAAAGAAGGAGAGGAAGTTACAGTCAGTGGAATAGTTACGAATGGCGGAGAGTTGGGGCGGATTCGTTATTTTCAGGATGAAACCGGTGGTTTGTCGGCTTACGGAAATTTAGCAGAGGAAATGCAGCGCGGCGATTCAGCTACGATTACCGGAATTCTTAAAGATTACCGGAATTTGCTGGAAATTGACCCGGTAACTTCTGTAACCATTCATTCTTCAGGAAATCCGCTTCCACAGCCTAAACTGATTACAGTTGACCAGATTGGCGAAAGTTATGAGTCGCAGCTTGTGCGTATTAACAATGTACAGTTTGTGAACCCGACAGGCACTTTCGAAGGCGATAAGAACTACAATTTAACTGACGGAGTAAGAACCTTCGAAATCAGGATTAACCGGAATGTCGAATCCGTTGTTGGTCAGCAGATTCCTTCAGGGGAACTGAATATGATTGGCATAGTTTCCCAGTTTTCATATAATCAGAATGATGTAACAACCGGTTATCAACTGCTTCCGCGCGACTTTAACGATTTTTTGCTCTCCGGTTCAGTGAATATAACTTCCCCTGTTTTAGTGCAAAATATTACCAAAAACGGATTTACCTTAACCTGGAAAACTGATGCTGAAGCCATTCCTGAAATAATTTACGGAACATCGGCAAATAAAAACGACTGGGAAGATATTGCTTCGGGTACAACAACTTTTGTTAACGACGAGTATGTGCATGAGGTTCAGGTAAAAGGTCTGGAATCAGGCTCGGTGGTTTATGCCCTGCCTTATTCCCATGCAGCAAACGACACAGCCTTTGCATCTGTTGCTGCTTATGCCACCGAATCAAATTCAACGGGAGAAATAAAAGTTTATTTTAATACCGATGTGGACACCAGTTTCGCAATCTATAATTTTGCTGAAAATATTGGCGGCGCACTAGATGATACCCTGGTTGCTTATATCGACCGGGCTTCTGAGACCATCGATTTTGCCATTTACAGCTTTAGCAACATTTCATCAGCCAGTGTTCCCGAGGCGCTCAACCGGGCAGCAGCCAGAGGTGTGCAGGTTAGGGTAATTGCCTGCGGAACAAACCAGAACTCAGGTGTAAATTACCTGAACCAGGACATCCCTTTTCTTGTTGGACCCGACGATAACAACCGCGAAGGTATTATGCACAATAAGTTTGCAGTAATTGATGCGGAATCGGCAAACGCAGAAAAACCTGTTGTTTGGAGTGGCTCAACAAATATTTCGTACAACCAGATTGTTTCTGATGCCAATAATATGATTTTTATTCAGGATCAGGCGCTTGCGCGAGCCTATAAAATCGAATTTGAGGAAATGTGGGGAAGTAACGGCGTTCATCCCAACGAGGCAAATGCTAAATTCGGAGCTGAAAAATCGGACAACACACCGCATGAATTTTTAATTGGCGGGAAACGGATTGAGAGTTATTTCAGTCCTTCCGACGGAACGAATCAGCAAATTATTAATGCCATTCACTCGGCCGACCATAATCTGAATGTTGCCACCATGCTCATCACCCGTACCGATGTAGCCCTGGCCATTGAAAATGCAGTTTCAAGAGGTGTTGCGGTGAATGTTTTAACCGAAGGCGATGCCAACACCGGAACAGTAGATTCAATTCTTGAAGATGCTTTGGGTTCAGGGAGCTATGTTTTTGATACGCATTATGGTATTTTGCATCACAAATACGTAGTAATCGACAACAAGAATGAAGATCTTGATCCTCTGGTGATTACAGGAAGCCACAACTGGAGCAATTCGGCCAATGAAATAAATGATGAAAATACTTTGATTATTCACAACGGAGATATTGCAAACCAGTATTATCAGAATTTTGCCGCCCGGTTTAAAGTGAACAACGGTCAATTGAAAACACCGGTGCTAACTATCGGTTTTCCTGAAGTGAAGGTTTATCCGAATCCGGCGAATGACCAGGTAATTATACAACACGCTGAAAAGTTGGCGATGGTGAAACTTTTTTCGAACTCAGGACAACTGCTTCAGAATTTTCCGGTGAGAAACGAGAAGGAAACCCGTTTGAATTTGAGAAATCAGGCTCCCGGACTCTATATTATGCATATTTTATTCGAAAATGGCAGTCAGCAAACGTTGAAAATCATAAAACAGTAGTTATCTGCCAAATCGTTTTTTTGCCTCTTCCAGAATTGCAATTGTTGCTGTAGCCCCACAACGGGAACAGCCGGCTTTTTGAACGGCCAGCAGTCCGTCGAGGGAGCGCACACCTCCGGCTGCTTTTACTTTTACGCCCGGGCCAACACTTTTTTTCATCAGTTCGAGGTTTGCAATGGTTGCTCCGGTGTATGAGTATTTTCCATCATCATCTTTTACAAACCCGAATCCGGTGGAAGTTTTCACATAATCTGAACCCACTTTTGTGCAAATTTCACACAGTTTCACAATATCTTCCTTTTTGGTAATGTAGTCGGTTTCAAAAATTACCTTCACAACAGCGCCGTTTTCGTGGCATTTTTGTGTAACAGCGCCAATTTCTTTTTCAATATATTCCCAATTGCCCTGCAAGGCTTTGCCGATATTTATCACCATGTCAATTTCCGCTGCGCCGTCGTTGCAGGCTACTTCAGTTTCAAAAACTTTAACTTCGATTGCCGAATTGCCTGCCGGGAAACCGATAACACATCCCGTCAGTACATCGGAGCCTTTTAGCAGTTCAACGGCTTGTTTTACCGCATACGGTTTCACACAAACCGAAGCCACATTGTACTTTTTTGCCACTTCACACTCCCTGTGCAAGTCTTCATCGGTAAGTGTTGGATGAAGAATGGAGTGGTCGATCATTTTTGCAAGTTCTTTTACTTTATTCATGTTGAAAATCTTAGTCATCAATCGCCTGAAAAACCAGTTGCCGGAACTTCCATCCGGTTTGGTCGTTTGTCGGCCCCTGAGTTTGTTTCATAATAATTCCAATTACATTCTCAGCCGGATCGGCAAAATATTGTGTATTGAAATAACCACCCCAGTCAAATGTACCGATACTTCCCCAACCGCCTTTATCCTGGCCGGCCGGGGTAACCACTCCAAATGCAAGTCCGTAAAACCTTTCATTGCCGGGGAAAAGTTCGCCTGAATGATTTCCCATAATACTGCGTACCGTTGTTCGGCTTAGCAAACGAACACCGTTATATTCTCCGCCATTCAGATACATTTGCAGAAAAGTGGCATAATCTTTTGCGGTGCTCGAAAGTCCTGCGCCACCCGAGAAAAAGGTTTTGGCGCCTTTTACTGGGTAATCGGTGTCGTAAAAGGTCTCCGGGTATTTTTCCCATCTTCCGTCCACTTTATGCTGAACGGCTACCAGACGGTTTGCCTTCGATTCCGGAAAATAAAACCGGGTGTCATTCATTCCGAGCGGATCGAAAATCCGGG
>CAZCPH010000106.1:0-9668 GCA_964500105.1 uncultured Mariniphaga sp.
CAAATGGAAATACCCCGACACGGGCAGATGGGATCCGGAACGCAATACCCGCGAGTTTATTGAAGCCATGCCCCAATGGCGAAATCACGGATTGCTGGCATTTACCATCAACTTTCAGGGAGGAAGTCCGGAAGGCTATTCAAGGTCGCAACCCTGGGAAAACAACGCCTTTGAACCCGACGGTTCGTTCCGGCAGGATTACGTTAACCGTATGGAACGCATCGTAAAAAAAGCCGACGAACTGGGAATGGTGGTCATCCTCGGCATTTTCTATTTCGGCCAGGACCAGCGCCTTCAGGATGAAAATGCGGTGAATACAGCAGTTGATAACGTGGTGGATTGGATTCAGGCTGAAGGTTTTACGAACGTCATCATCGAAGTGGCCAACGAAAGTGACAACAGGGGCTACGACCACGACATCATCACCAAAGAACGTATTCATGAACTTGTTGTAAGAATTAAAGAAAAAGCGCCGGAACTGCTGGTTTCAACCAGTTTTAACGGAGGTTCCATTCCGCCTGATAAAGTGGTGGAAGTTTCGGATTTCGTGTTGATTCACGGAAACGGGGTGCATGAACCTGCCCGTATCACCAAAATGGTGAAAACCGTTCGATCACTCCCCTCCTGGCGTCCGAAGCCCGTCGTTTTCAACGAAGACGACCATTTCGACTTCGACAAACCCGTCAACAATTTTGTCAACGCCACCAAAGCTTATGCTTCATGGGGTTACTTCGATTTCAGAATGAAAGACGAAGGATTTGACGAAGGCTACCAAAGCGTACCGGTGAACTGGGGCATTAGCTCCGACCGAAAAAGAGGATTTTTCAATACAGTGAAGGAAATATTTGTAGAATAATAAAATCAGTAAAAATAAAATCGCAAATTGAAATGAATGCAGCATTGAAATCCTAAAGTGAAGGGGCAACCAATTTCATCCTAGCGACAACGCCTAGAAATAGTATACGAAAATGAATTCGAATCAAATGAAAGGAGTATGGGAATTTGGAAAAATCAACAAACAAAAAAACACCCCGAAGGGGTAATTTATTTCAACCCAATGGCAACGCCTTGGGAAATCGATCAAAACAATAGAATTAGCGCCCTGAAAGGGCAATTTAATAAAGGAATCAATAATATTTAAAATTAACAATATGAAAATCATTTTCTCTTTTCTAATCACCATCCTTGTTTTTTCATCCTGCAGTAATCCCGAACCGAAAACTGTCAGTCTGTTCAACGGCACCGACCTTGCCGGCTGGCATGTGGATGTTCCGGAAATGGACAACAACCCGGAAGCCATCAATCCGTTTATTGTGCGTGATGGCATGCTGGTAAGCCTTGGCACTCCGGGTGGCCACCTGATTACCGATTCATTGTTTCAGAATTACCGGCTGGAAGCCGAATACCGTTTTGCCGGAAAGCCCGGAAACTGTGGCGTATTGGTTCATGCTTCCACACCCCGTGCATTGTACGGCATGTTTCCAAAATCACTGGAAGTACAAATGATGCACGAAAATGCCGGCGATTTCTGGTGCATTGTGGAAGACATTACCGTTCCCGACATGGAAGAACGGCGTGGCCCCAAAGAAGAATGGGGAATTACCGAAGGGAAACAAAGGCGCATTCTGAACCTGACCGACGACTCCGAAAACCCGGTGGGCGAATGGAACAACATGATTATCGAATGTTTGGAGGATGAAGTTAAAGTATGGGTGAACGGGGACCTGGTCAATTACGGTTACGATTGTACGGCCGGTAAAGGTCAAATTGCCGTGCAGGCAGAAGGTTCCGAAGTGGAGTTCAGAAAGCTTGAGCTGACACCCATTACAGAACTCACTGAAACAGAATAATTTTCAAAAAAAAAGCTGCTCAAAATGAACAGCTTTTCTTTTTTACGATCAAAAATTCCGGATTAGTATCCGGGATTCTGTTGCAGATTCGGGTTGGCATTCAGCGCTGTTTGCGGAATGGGAAACAGTAACCGGTTGGCATTGGTTACAGGTTTCCATCCCGGAATTTCTTCCAGAAATGTTCCAAAGCGAATCATATCCTGCCGGGAAGTTATTTCCCAGGCCAGTTCGTAACGCCTTTCATTGTAAATATCTTCCAGGGCAACACTCGATAATAATTTATCTTCGTTATCGAAAGCTCTTCTGCGGATAACATTAACAAGGCGCGTGGCTTCTTCATTGTCTTGTCCGAGACGCACCAGAGCTTCAGCTTTCATCAGGTAAACATCGGCAAGTCTGAAAATAGCCATATCATTTTCCATATCGCCATTCAAACCGCTTTCAAAGTCCCATTTGGAACAACGGGCACCTTCTTCCTGCTCTACCTGGCCCCAGCCATCAGAGTCGATGTTGTATTTCAACTCAATATCAACAGTATGAATAAGCTCACGCCCATGGGCAGTGATCAAAACAGATCCGTCGGTATCGTACATCGGTCCGGTGAGGAACGACCAGTCAACCCGTTTGTCTTCTTCGTCATAAGCTTTCACAAAATCGGGCATAGCACTGATTCCGTTCCATGTTCCCACATTCAGGTTAAGCGGAATAGGATCGAGGTAATGTAAAGTACGGTAATGAAGGTGGTTTCCTCCATCAGCAGTACTGAATACAATTGGGAAAATTATTTCTTTGGAATTCTGATTCTGAACCACGAAACTCGCTTTGAAATTCGGTTCAATAACATAATCCAAATTCATAACTTCATTGCATGCGTTTATCGTCTCCTGCCATTTTGGACCGCCATCGGGATTCCAGACCTGGGCATTCAGATACATCTTTGCCAGCAGCGTATAAACCACACCTTTGGTAATTTTTCCATAACTGGCAGGTGTTACATCGTCGCGCACCACATCTTTTATGGCATTCAGTTCGTCCAGAACAAACTGGTAAACCTCTTTTCTCGATTTGGTTGAGGGAAGAGAAGTATCGTTAAAGTCGGTAACGATTGGCACATTTCCGTAATAATCGAGCAACATGTAATACCAGAAAGCACGCACGCCTCTGATTTCTGCAAGAATCTGGTCTTTGTTCTCGATGCTTTCATTTTCATCAATCATCGCATAAATCCTGTTGCAGCTAGAAATGGCTTCGGTAGCTGAATTGTATGAACCGGTAACCAAACTGGTGTTAGGAGACCAGGTATGAAATCTCAATTCCTTAAATTGTCCGCCATCCCACCAGTCACCGCCTCTGCGGGTAGGTGTTATGGCCATATCCGAGGAGCATTCGCTTAACAGAAAATAGTTTGCCGGAAACACCCCCTTCAGAGTTCTGTAAATAGGAGCAATTAAGGAGTTTATCTGCGCTTCAGTCTGGCCAAATTCTTCAACGGGAAGTTTATCGTAAACCTCTTCATCGAGATTCACGCACCCCTGATGAAACAAGGTAAAGGCAAAAATTAAAGCCAATGAAAATATTTTTGTTCGTTTCATAATTGTAATTTTTAAAGGTTAAAAGCTAACGTTAACACCCAACGAAATGGTTCGTGACTTCGGATAATATTCACGACCTTCAATACCCGGGTCAAGACCCCGCATTTCAACTTCCGGATCGAGTCCGGTGTAGTTGGTGATGGTAAACAGGTTCTGACCGGTAACATAAACCCGCAATTTTTGCAGGTAATTCAATTTTGAAACATCGAAACTGTAGCTCAGGCTGGCGTTGTCGAGACGCAAAAAAGAACCTTTTTCAATGTAAAAACTTGAATACTTCGGGTTGTCGGCCAATCCGATGGTCAATGCTTCGCGTAAAACATTGGCTCCGGGCAACCATTGTGTGGTGGCATACGACATTTTTGAGAAGTTTAGTATGTCGTTTCCGTAAACACCACGGAAGAAGAAATTCAGTTCCCAGTTTTTCCAGGAAACAATATTGGAAAGCCCGTAGGTGAGTTTCGGTTGTGCAGATCCGATGTATGTGCGGTCATCGTTGGTAAGTCCGGGTTCACCATCAATCATGTCGTCGAAAATGTACATGCCGTTTTCATCCAGGCCGTAACTTAACCATCCGAAAAATGTACCCACTTCTTTTCCTTCTTCCACAATGTGGGTTGTATTGTCTGAACCGCCGCGAATCCACGCCGAACCGGTTTTAATGGAGCTGGTAGAAAACTCATCACTGGACAGTTTGGTAATTTCATTCTTGTTGTGTGCCAGGTTAAGCGATGCAGTCCACCTTAAATCCGTTTTCCGGATAATATCTCCGCTTAACAGAAACTCAATCCCCTTGTTTGACATCGACCCCACGTTGGCCAGCATATCGGGATAAAGGAATGGCGGAACAGGAACCTGGTAGGTATAAAGCAGGTCGTTTGTTTGTTTGTTGTAATACTCTATTGTACCGTTAATCCTGCTGTTCATGATGTTGTAATCCAACCCGATATTGAACATGGATGTTTCTTCCCATTTCAGGTCTGGATTGGCGTTCTGACTGATTTGATAGGCACGATACCATTTCCCGTTATCGTAATATTGCCCGGCAGTACCGTACAATTGTAACGATTTATAGGGATCAATACCGTCCTGGTTTCCGGAAACACCGTATCCAACCCGAAGCTTCAGGTCGTCAAGCCAGGTTGCATCCTCAAGAAAAGACTCTTCGTTAACACGCCAGGCAGCAGAAACAGACGGGAAAGTAGCCCATTTGTGGTTTGTCCCGAATTTTGATGAACCATCTTGACGAAGGGAAACGGTTAAAATGTAACGCATTTGGTAATTGTAACTTGCACGGCCAAAAAAGGAAACCAAACGGTTCATGTTCTTTTCAGACCAGACATCTGAAGGTCTCAGGTTTTCACCTGCCTGCAGGTTGTTGTAATCAAAAAAATCGGTTACAAACTGCCGGTTTTGTGCCCCGGCATTCTGGTAGTAATTATCCTCGTAGGAATAACCTGCAAGAAATGACAGTTTATGATCGTCGATTAGTTTTTCATAATTCAGGGTAGTTTCCAGCAATTGTTTATCGCGGGTCCAGTTTGTGCGTTGTGCATACCCCTGATCATTTCGTCCGCGTTCAGTTTCCGAATGGTAATAAATGCCATAGTCGTTTGACATCCGTTCGCGATGCAGCCTGAGAGCCGCAGTAAATCCGTCGAAAAGTTCCAGTTGGGTAAACACATTCCCAAAAAAGAGGCTGAATTTATTCTGGCGGCTGTTAAACTGCTGGTTTCTTACTGGGTTACCCTGGTCATATTCCTGCGTATCGAACCAGGTTCCGTCATCAAATTTAATGGGAACCACAGGAATCATGTTGTAAGCAAGTACAAAGTTACGGGTATCGGTTGGAGAATTTTCATTCATAATCATGGCTCCGGTAAAAGTCAGGCTAAGTCTTTCGTCCAAAGCTTTCTGATTGAAAGAAAGACGGGCGATGTACCGTTCCATTTCATTGTCTTTCATTACTCCTTCGTGGTTCAGGTATGAAATCGATGCCCGGTAATTGCTGGTTTTTCCGCCGCCCGACATGGAGACGTTATGGTTTTGACTTACGCCGGTGCGCATAATGGCATCAAACCAGTCGGTATTTGCCCCGAGGTCAAGACCCTGGGTGTTGATATTGTTATCGCTGGCATACTGGCGCCATTCGTCAGCATTCAGCAAATCGGGAACGTTGGTTACTGTACTCATGGCCACATAACCATCGTATTCCACAAGGCTCTGTCCTCCCCTGCCGCTTTTGGTGGTAACAAGAATTACCCCGCTGGCCGAACGTGAACCGTAAATGGCCGCAGCCGAAGCATCTTTCAAAACGCTGATGGACTCAATGTCGTGTGGTGCCACCGAGGAAAGGCTCATTCCCGGAACACCGTCAATTACCACAAAAGGAGAGCTGCTTCCAGTCAACGACGAAGTTCCCCTCAGCCTGATGGTTTGTTCACTGGTTACATCGCCGCTGCCCATAGAAATGGTTAAACCGGCAACTTTACCCTTGAGCAAATCCACAGCATTCTGGTTCAATCCCTTGTTGAAATCCTTTTCGGAAACGTTACTGATGGAACCGGAAACTTCACGTTTTTGCTGAGTTCCGTAACCGATAGCTACAACCTCTTCAATACCAATAGTTTCCTGTTCCATCACAACATCAATTAACGTTCGGTTCTGAATAGGAATTTCCTGTGGTTTCATTCCGACAAAAGAAAATACCAAAACGGCATTATCAGGAACATTGGTTAGCACATACTTCCCATCGGGTTGGGTAATGGTACCATTGGTTGTACCTTTAACCACGATGGTAACTCCGGGTAACGGCAGTCCCGATTCATCGGTAACCTCACCGTTAATGGTTCGTTGTTGTGCACTGGCAAAAGATGTAAATACCAGAAAAACAACAAGTAAAAACACGGGGAAAAACCCGTTCACATGTTTCTTTTTCATAGATTATTGTTTTAGAGTTATTAAAAAAAATGATTTGTTTAAACAGGGAATCTGTTCAATATGAGATATAAAACGATTTTCATAGATAATTTTGATTTAATTTTAGTTCTATTATTTTATTCATTTACGATAACAAATATAGACCTTTTACATCAAAAAACGATTAAAAAAGGAGCATTTACAGAACTTATGAATCTCTAAGATAAAAATTCGACAAAAGGAATGGAGGTTTTCTTAATTGCTTCCTGAAACTTAATTCATAAAAACGGAATAGCCTTCACTCCCTTATCCGTAATCTTTATCGGCAGTATTTCTCCCTTGTCGTCGAACTCCATTTTATCGATGCAGGTAACCCGGTGGTGGGGCGATGTTTCGGTGAGGGGACGACGGTGATACACGGCATACCACTCATCGGTACCGGGAATGTTCAGCACCGAATGGTGACCAGCTCCGGTGGCAATGTAAGGATCCTGCTGCAAAACGGTACCAATGCGTTCAAATGGGCCAAACGGATTGTCGGCAATGGCATACGCCACACGGTAGTTGGGACCGGTCCAGCCGCCTTCTGACCACATGAAATAGTATTTTCCGTTGCGCATAAACATAACCGGACCTTCCACGTAACCTTCGGGGGTCACTTCCATAAACATTTCGCCGTTGGACAGCGGTTCGATGCCGGTAAAATCATCGTTCAATTTTACCACGTTGCAATGGCGCCAGCCGCCGTAAAACATGTAATAACTGTCGTCCACATCGCGAAAAACAAACTGGTCGATGGGTTGAGCGCCATTTACATTTTCATTGATCAGCGGTTCTCCAAGCAAATCTTTGTAAGGCCCCTGTGGCTGGTCGGCCACCGAAACCCCAATTCCGCCAACTTCACCGGGATGCACATCGTTGGCAGCAAAAAAGAAGTAATATTTACCATCTTTTTCAATGACGCCGGGAGCCCACATGGCCCGGTTTGCCCACTTTACCTCAGCGGTGTCGATGATGTTTTCATGTTTGGTCCAGTTCACCAGGTCGGGTGAGGAAAAACAATCGAATTTTACCTGCTCTTCGTATGGTGCAGAAAAGGTGGGATAAATCCAGTATTTGTTGTCGTAAACAATCACCTCGGGATCGGCGTACCATCCCTCGAATACCGGATTGCCCGACCATATTGGGAAATCGGAAACCGCCATTCCCGATACAAATCCTGCTGATGCCAGTTCTGCAGTGGCTTCCATCAGCATGGCGCCGCTCAGGTAAATGGTCAGGTCAACAGTGCCTTCAGGTTTGGTTTTCCAGTACGGACCAAATAACATAAGCTCCTTGTCGGTTCCTTCATTCCAAAGTGCCTGCGCGTTGTGAAACAGAAAATCCACATACTCCTGTTTTTTATCGCGGGGCAACGCATGGTGCTGAATAAGTTGCGTAAAATAGCGGATGAAAATTCCCTTGAACAACCCGCCGTCGCCACCACCTTCACTTTTCAATATACCATCGGCAGTGGAAAGCTGATTCAACGCATAATCGGTGGCTTTAATGGCATCGTGTAAATAAATTGAATCGTTGGTGAGGTTGAACAACTCTACGGCAGCGCCAATGAATGTTCCCTGGTTGTAGGTAAAAATCCAGTCTTTGTTAATTTTTAACCCCTCTTCTGTTTCTTTGATGTTGTCCCAGATGGCGCCGGTTTCTTTATCGAAAAGGGTTTCCCGTTCCCAGTGATAAATCTTTTTGGCCCATTCCAGGTCGTCGAAATTTTTCTTTTCGCGAAACAAACGGGCGGCAAAAATAGCAGCGGGGCCATTGGAGCAGGCGTTTTTTCCGTAGGGATCACGTTTTTCCCACATCAGACCACCACCGGCAATGTCGCTCCAGTATTTTTTTATGTCTTCCCAAACCACTTCACTGGCTTGCAAAAATTTTTCATCGCCGGTAAGCTGAAATGCGCGAAGCATGGCCAGCACATTCCACTCCATATCGTCGATGTAGCGATTCAGGAAATCGCCGCCGTTTTGCACGGGAACGCCTTCAAACCAGTCATGGATGTGGGTCAGGTAAAAACGGTCACCGGTACGGGAATATGCGTCGAGCATCACATCCAGCGCATGTGCCTGTGGCCAGTAATGAAACTCAGAACTTTGACCGTCATTCTGATAATTAAACCGCTTTTCGTCTGCATTCCAGTAGTTTTCAATCAGTGCCCGACTGGTGGTATCGGCAACAGCATTCCAGTCTGTTTTAGATTCTAATACTGAATTATTGCAGGAATTTAATGCGATAAAGAACGCGACAATTGACGTAAGGACTATATTTTTCATTTTTTGCATGTATCTGTAATTTTTATTTTCTGTAATTATTAAACCGCAAAAGTGCAAAGTCGCAAAGAAAAGTGTTTGAAATCGTTTGAGATTGTTTGATATTGTTTGAACCTTCGAACTCTCAAACTTTCTCCGAAGGAGTCCTACGGACAAACCATCAAACTCTCAAACCCTCAAACCTGTAAATTTATTCTGAAGTGGTTGGTCCATGCACCACCAGCGTTCCGTTCTGAAGCACTTCCATGCGGTCGATAAACACCACCCTATTTTTGCCGGTTTTCGAAGTATAGCCGTGATACACACAAAGCATCTCTTTGCCATCAGGCGACCAGGTAATGGAGTTGTGCCCGGTTCCGGTGACGATTCCACCTTTTTCGGTATTTTTCTCGAGCACCGGGTTATTGACAGCTTTTGTAAATGATCCCAGCGGATGGTCCGACGTAGCGTATCCAACAGCATAATGTTCCCCTCCGTAAAAATTAGCCGAGTACATCATGTAATACACATCTTTCTTTTTGAAAATATACGAACCTTCGGTCCAGCGGCGGTTAACTTCGCCCGAGGTTACCGAGCGGCTTTCCCATTCAGTCTGCGGATCGTCCATCGAAACCGGGGGACGAAGCAACAGTTGCGGTTCACCAATTACTCCAGAAAAATCGGGTTTCATTTCCACACCATAAATCCAGCTTTCTTCAATTTCGTTGAACAAACCTTCGTTGCGGGCCCATTCGGCCAGTTCGCTTTCAACCGGATTTTTATAACAAACCCTTGAGTAGTAAAGGTAAACCCTGCCGTCTTCAAACCAAACATTGGCATCGATGATCGGGTAACCCGGGTCAAAAACGGGCCGGTTATAAAGGTCGGTATAGGGCCCGGTAGGGGTATTGGAAACAGCAACGCCAATCCTGAAATTTTCCAGTTCGTTGGTTGGGTTTTCGCGCCAGTCGGCGCTGTAAAACAGGTAAAATTTTCCTTCG
>CAZCPH010000107.1:0-3451 GCA_964500105.1 uncultured Mariniphaga sp.
AATTTTTCCCAGTTGCCCGGAATGGACAAACGCCACAGCATCCTGCCAGTGTTTGTCGCTGCGTTGCCATTGCCCTACCTGCACCACATTTCCATACCTTTTGGCAGCACGTTCCATAATGTTCAGTTCTTCGATGTAATTGGCCAGTGGTTTTTCACAATAAATGTATTTCCCTTCCTGGGCTGCATTTACAAACGGAATGCAGTGCCAGTGGTCGGGCGTACCAATAATAATCACATCGATTCCCGGTTCTTCGAGCAATTTCCTGAAATCCTTAAATCCTTTGGGTTTAGTTCCCTGAATTTTTTCGGTGTCAGCAATACGCTGGTTCAGCACATTTTCGTCCACGTCGCAAATGGCGGCACATTCGGTATTGGGTTGCCGAAGAAACGCCTGAAGGTCAGAAAATCCCATTCCCTTTGCGCCGATTAATCCACACACCAGTTTTTCGTTGGCGCCCATACACGATGCAAGAGGCATTGAGGCAGCTGCGCCCACCGCTGCGGTGGCCAAAGCCGACTTTTTGATAAAACTTCTTCTGTTTGTCATTTTAAAAAAGATTGCTGGAAGTCAGAAGTCGGAAGTCGGAAGAAACCAACTCGAAATCTTAAATCTGAATCCCATTGTTTTCTATTTGATATTTTTTTTAAAAGCAACCATCATGTTCATTAAATTGAAAGAAAACTCATAGTGTTGAAGAAACTCCTCCTTCGAAATATAATTTCTTCTTTTTGCTTTATGCAAACATGTTACAACCTCAGTCAATGAACGAATGGACATTCTCATAAATCTTTTGAATTCGGGATTTGTCTGCCCTGTTGAACCTTCTGAAATATTAAGAGCGACAGAATCAGCAGCTCTTCTAATTTGAGAAGAAAGGTTATAAAGCTCTTTTTGAGGAAACCTATTGGTTAATTCATTCACCATTTCACCCAAATCCATTGCTTTTTGCCAGATAATCAATTTCTCAAACTTAAAATCCATAATCTGATGTTATCTTTTCAGGCTCCTATCTACGGACTTCTGACTCCCGACTCCTGTCTTCTAACTATTTCTCCTTCTGCATCGCATCATCAAACGCAACATCAGATGGTTCAAAATCAACATTTTTCACGAACTGGCAGGCTTCAGTTGCTCCGGCTTCGCGGTTCATACCGCTGTCTTCCCATTCTACCGAAAGCGGTCCGTTGTAACCAATGTCGTTCAGCGCACGGATGATATTTTCGAAATTCACCTTTCCGTGGCCCAAACTGCGGAAATTCCAGTAGCGGCGGTTGTCGCCAAATTCGGAATGACCTCCGAAAACACCAATGCCCATGGGCACATCACTCCAGTACGCGTCTTTCATGTGAACATGGAAAATACGATCGGAAAACTCATAAATAAAGCGCACATAATCCACATGCTGGTAGCCAAAGTGACTTGGATCAAAATTAAATCCAAAAGCCGGATGGTTGTTCAGCGCTTTTAAGGTGAGGTGCGCCGAATGGATATCGAAAGCGATCTCTGACGGATGAGCTTCCAGCGCGAATTTCACCCCTATTTTCTGAAATTCATCCAAAATGGGAATCCAGCGCCGGGCGAAATCTTCGTATCCTTTTTCTATCATTCCCTTCGGAATGGGGGGAAACGAATAGAGCATGTGCCAGATTGGACTTCCGGTAAAGCCGGTCACTACATCAATCCCCAGCATTTTCGCAACTTTGGCTACTTTTATTACTTCTTCTGCTGCCCGTTGCCGAACTCCTTCAGGGTCGCCGTCGCCCCAAATATAATCGGGAAGAATTCCCTTGTGGCGTTCATCAATGGGATCAGCAACACATTGCCCCACCAAATGGGTTGAAATGGCAAACAGTTTCAGTTCGTATTTTTTCAGGAGCGCTTTTCGTTCGTCGCAATAGGCCTGATCGGCTTTGTCGATTTCCATGTGGTCGCCCCAGGTGCAAAGTTCAAGTCCGTCGTAGCCAAACGATTTGGCTTTCTGGCACATTTTTTCAATGGGAAGGTCGGCCCATTGTCCGGTAAATATGGTAACTGGTCGTGACATAATATTTTATTTAGAAGCCTCTCCCCCAACCCCTCTCCCAAAGAGAGGGGGGAAAGAAAAGACTTTAGTTTTAATCGGATTTTATCAATCTTTTATAGTGTTCTTTGTTTAAAACCCCTTAATTCCTCCCCCCGCAGGCGGTGAGCTATTCCTAAGGTCCGCAGGACTCCTACGGTGAATCCCTTCGGGAGAGGGGGCTTATTTTATTCTCCAAATTTCACCCATTTCATGGTATCATCGTATCCGGCTTTAACGACGGTATCGATGAACTGCATTCCACGGATTCCATCTTCTATTCCGGGGAAATCGAGCATTTCGGCAGAAGGATCTTCGCCATCCATTTTGGCCATAACGGTAAGGGCAAAATTGCGGTAGATGTTGGCAAAGGCTTCCAGGTACCCTTCAGGATGACCGCCGGGAGTGCGGGTATTATGTGCTGCAATGGTGCTGTTCATGCTGGTGCCCACGCGCAGAATTTGTGTTGGCTGGTTCATCCATTTCAGAATAAGTGTATTGGGCTCATGCTGCAACCATTCCAGTCCACCCTTATCACCATAAACCCTGATTTTAACGGCATTCTCTTCACCGGCAGCAATCTGCGTAGCCATTAAAACGCCTTTCGCTCCGTTGTTGAAACGGAGAAGTGCTGCGCCATCGTCGTCGAGCAGACGGTTGGGCACGAAAACGTTCAGTTCGGCACACAACTCGGTAACTTTCAGTCCGGTAATGTATTCGGCCAGATGATGGGCATGGGTTCCGATATCGCCCATGCAACCGGCTTTCCCCGAGCGTTTTGGGTCGGTTCGCCACGAAGCCTGGGCATTTCCCTGGTCTTCCACTTTTGCCGAAAGCCAGCCCTGTGGATATTCCACATATACTTTTCTGATTTTTCCCAGCTCTCCGCGGGCAACAATATGCTTTGCATGCTTTACGGCCGGATAACCCGAATAAGTATGGGTAAGTGCCAGTGTAAGACCGGTTTCATCGAGTTTTTCCTTCAGTTTCAGTGCTTCGTCGAGCGTAAACGTGATGGGTTTGTCGATTACCACATGAAATCCATTGCTCAGCGCCATCATAGCCGGATCGAAATGCACAAAGTTCGGCGTTACAATCGTCACAAAATCCATACGTTCACCTTCAGGAAGCTGCGCTTCTTTTTCAATCATTTCCTGATAGGTTTCGTACACGCGATTTTCCGGAAGGTAGTACTGTTTTCCGGATTCTTTGGAAATTTTCGGATTCACACTGAAACAACCGCAAACCAGTTCAATCTGGTTATCCATAAAAGCGGCAAGACGGTGGATCGCACCAATAAACGCGTCGGTTCCTCCGCCAACCATTCCCATTCTGAGTTTTCTATTCATAACTATTTTTTGTTTATGTTGATTTAGAAAAAAATTGACC
>CAZCPH010000107.1:3461-8231 GCA_964500105.1 uncultured Mariniphaga sp.
AACTCTTTTAGAAGGAAACAAGCGCCAATTCAAAAAAGCCGTGCATTGCGTAAAATTCGCAAACAATTCATTATTTTAGCCCATTCAATATTAAAATTCAAATAAAGCCGGTAAACCATGGAAAGAAGAAATTTTATTAAAAACGCAGCTGCCAGCGGAATAGCCATGGCAGGAATAGGAAGTATTTTCAATGCAACAGCATCTGAAAGTGTTGCGCCGCCCAGTGAAACAAAATTCAAACTGAAGTATGCACCTCATTTTGGAATGTTCAGGAACAGTGCAGGTGATGATTTGATTGATCAGCTTAAATTCATGGCCGATCAGGGATTTACTGCTTTTGAAGACAACGGAATGATGGGGCGTGATGTTGCAACCCAGACCAAAATTGGCGAAACACTGGAAAAGCTTGGTATGACTATGGGTGTTTTTGTAGTTGAAAAAGGTGGAAACATGGCCAATACACTCGCAGCCGGGAAAAAAGAACATGTTGATATTTTTCTGGATGGATGCAGACGGGCAGTTGATGTTGCCAAACGTGTGAATGCCAAATGGATGACCGTGGTTCCGGGAGCGTTTGAACGCAGACTGCCCATTGGGATACAGGATGGCAATGTGATCGAAGCGTTGCGCAGAGGAGCCGAAATTCTGGAACCTCACGGATTGACCATGGTTTTGGAACCGCTTTCAGACTCGCCTGATCTGTACCTGCAAACATCGGATCAAACCTACATGATTTGCAAGGCGGTTGACAGTCCGGCCTGCAAAATTCTGTACGATATTTACCATATGCAAAAAACTGAAGGTCACCTGATTCATAACATCGATCTTACCTGGGACGAAATTGCTTACTTTCAGGTTGGTGATAATCCGGGAAGAAAAGAACCCACAACCGGGGAAATCAATTACAAAAATGTGTTCAAACATATTTACAACAAAGGATTCAAAGATGTTGTGGGAATGGAACACGGAAATGCAATGCCGGGTGCTGACGGTGAGAAGGCACTTATAAAAGCGTACCGCGAAGTGGATGCGTTTGAAATTTAAAAAATTAATGGTCACCTGCCAACGGTCTGGTGACCATTTTGTATTTGAGTTCAGCTAAAAATCTAAAAAAAAGGAAAGATCGTAAAATCTTTCCCTGTTGTGTTGGATTACCTTAAAGGCTGCCTGTTGGTTCAGGCAAATGCTGTTTATGCGTTTTTCTTAACAAATAGTATTCTTCGCAAAGGTAGAAGGTGGTTTTAAATAGACGTTTTCATATCGTCAATTCAATGTTCAAATCGTAAAAAAGTGCAGGTTGAAATCAGTTGCAGGATTTTACAGCAACTAAAACAGCATAAAAAAGGAATTAAATGATAAAAGACCTCATCATTTACACTCCCATGTATGTGACCTTTTTTTGGGCCATAATTTTGCTTTTAACCAAAAAGGAGAACAATCCGGCCAAATTTTTTCTGGGAATTTTTATGGTTGTTGCATTTTTTGTTTACCTGTCTCATGCTGTTTTCTTTCAGCAATATTTACCGGCATACCAATTATTTGATCCAATTTATGTTTTTTCAACGCTGGCCGTTTATCCTTTGTATTACTGGTACATCAAACTTTTAACCATTGAAACTGAATATAAATGGAGAAATCTTTGGCTTTTATTTCCTGCAGCCATTTTTTCAATTGCTACTTTGGTTACCTATCAGTTTATGTCTGACGAGGAAAAACAAATTTACATCCGTGAGTTTTTACTCGAACATTCTGGTTCTTTACCGGAATCAGCTGCAATAAAAGTTCAAAAACTGATTTTCTTCGGAATCCGGATTGTTTTTGTAGTTCAGGTAGTACTTTTTCTCATTTTCGGGCGAAAACTTGTTTTGCGCTACAACCAGAGGGTGGCCAACTTTTATTCCAACCTGGAAAGCAAAACCATTATTTGGGTAAAATATCTGTTGTATTCCTATGTTGCTACGTCAACTATGAGTATTGCAGTGAATCTGATTGGTCGAAATTATTTTGCTGAATCGGTCATTCTCTTGTTGATTCCATCTGTTGTTTTCAGTACGCTTTTGTTTTTTATAGGGTTGCTTGGCTATATGCAAAACCATACTGTTGCCGATCTGGAAAAAGATGAAAACCTGAATCTGATCGCCGATCAAAAAAAATTCAATACAGACCAGCTTCAGGTTAAATTGCTGGAGTTGTTCGAAAAAGAAAAAGCCTACCGGAAACCTGAATTGAAGATCACAGAAGTTTCGCAAATTCTGGGCACCAACCGTTCTTATGTATCGGCACTGATAAACAACGGATTTAACTGTTCGTTTAACGAATTTGTAAACCGATACAGGATTAACGAGGCGAAAAAGTTAATGGATAAAAACTCCAGCGAACACTTTTCTTTAAACTATATTGCTGAAAACGTGGGGTTTGGTTCGTTAGGAACCTTTATCCGTGTTTTTAAAGCCACGGAAGGAACAACTCCTGGCAATTACCGCGAAAATCTTAAGCCGGAAGGCCGTAATCAAAAAAATTAACCTGAGTTACCCTGTAGTTCCCATGGCATTCGCTATGGCATTAATGCTTCGCAACAAATTGTGCAACAATGCATCCTGATTTTCTTTTGAACCGGTTTTTTGTGCGTCCCTCCATTTTTTCAGCAAACTCACCTGCTGGCGATGCAATGGCAACAACGCTTCAGCGCGAAGCAGTGTGGAATAGAAATGATTTTTTCGCCTCTCTTTTGCCGGCCTTCCCAACAAATCCTGCATGGTTTCACGGGTTAACTGCAGCTCCTGAAGCAAAATTCCCAGCATTTCTTCCCGAACCTTTTTCTCTTCCACCAACCCGCTGTAGAGTTTCATAATGTTTTCGTCGGTGGCTGCCAGACTGGTATCGATGTTGGTGAGCACGTAACGCACAAAATCGTCGGTTTTTACCATTTCCTTTAGCCTGGCATACTTTTCAGGCTGTTCTGCCCTCATTTTCTGGAGCGTTGAACCTACGCCATACCAGCTTGAGATGTGCATTCTCGACTGGGTCCAGCTAAAAACCCACGGAATGGCGCGCAAATCGGCCAAAGTGCGTTTCCCGGTTCGGCGGGCCGGACGGGAACCAATTTTGCTCGATTCAATGGCATCGATTGGTGTTGCCTGCTCGTAAAAAGTTATGAATGAAGGATGTCCGGTTAGCTTTTTAAATGCCTGAAAACTTTCGTTGGCCAGATAACTGAACAATTCATCACGAACTTTGCTGTTTCCCTGGTTACCGGCTTTGTTTAAAAGCGTTTGACGTACCAGCCCGGCAATGAGCAATTCCATGTTATACGATGCATTTACCTTGTTGGCATACTTCCGTTCGATGGTTTCGCCCTGCTCGGTCATGCGGATCAGGCCATTCATGGTAGAAACCGGAAGCGATTTTAAAAACCAGTGAGTAGGCCCGGCACCCCGGCTGATTGTTCCGCCTTTTCCGTGAAAAAACCTGATTTGCACCCCGTGCCTGCGGGCAACTTCGGTTAGTTTTACCTGGGCATCGTACAAATACCAGGTACTTGCCAGAATGCCTCCGTCTTTATTGCTATCGCTGTAACCAATCATCACATCCTGAACAGGTTGGGGTAAATTTTTTCTTTTTTGAATATACTCCAGACTG
The DNA here is from genome assembly GCA_964500105.1 of uncultured Mariniphaga sp. Lineage (GTDB taxonomy): Bacteria > Bacteroidota > Bacteroidia > Bacteroidales > Prolixibacteraceae > Mariniphaga. Next base: position 7,101 of record CAZCPH010000107.1, read on the forward strand.
TTTTTGGTTGCCGGATGGCTTAAAAATTCATCCAGAATCTGCGGACTTTTCTTTAAGTCTTCGATGGTTTCAAAAAGCGGCACCACCGGCAGCGGACAAACCAAACCTCCGTTAAACCTGGACATACCGGCTTCGCGCACAAACAGATATACCGTAAATAAATCGGTGGCGTTGCGCGTCATGCTTACGATAAGCGAACGTTCCGAATAGCTCCGGATGTGCTTTCCGAGTGTGCGAAATGTTTTTACCACTTCGCGCGCCTTTTCCGACTGCAGCAAATCGGTTCTGCTGATGAACGGCCGGTTGTGAGACAACTCTTCACGGATAAATGCTGCATAAGACGTTTTGCTGCCGGCAATAATTTTATATTGCTCAGGCAGACTGGTTTTCACAATATCGCGCAAAGCCAGTTCGTAATATTTGCTGTTTTGCCTGATATCGAGATGTGCCAGATGAAACCCGAAAACTTTCAGATGACGCAACACTTTTTGCACATCGGAAACAGCGAGTGATCGGGCGCCGTAATCAATTAAAGCTTGCTTCAGAATCAGCAAATCAGCTTCCGACTCTGCCGAGTTGGTATATGCAGAAGTTTCATCCTGCAATTCAATTCCGCCTGAAGCATTTTCGGTAATCGGGAGTTTCTGTTTAATTAACCGGAGATACTTTTTAAACGGTTCCCTGGAATTTTTTTCTTCCGTCAAACCCAATTCCTTTTGCAGTTCTTTCATCCTTTTGATGAAATAATCCGGTAAACAATTGTCGTCGCAGTAAATGCTCAGTTTGTCTGAAAGTTCATCGAGCATTGCCTTGAGCAGTAAAAAAGCATGGAGCCTGAAAATTTCAAGGGTTTTCCGGGTTACCTCTGCCGTAACCAGTGGATGGCCGTCACGATCGCCGCCCACCCAGTTGCCAAATGTCAGTACCGGAAAGTTTTCGGTATCTTCCACCAAACCGGGATTAAATCCGGCTTTTCCCCACGACTGCCTGAGTTTGTAATCGAGGTAATGCAGCATTTCGGGAAACACTTTGTAAAAATAGTAGAGCACATTCTCGAGCTCAGACTCCACTGCGGGTTTTTCAATAAAGATTTCGCCAATAAACCACAGTTTATGCAATATTTGTTTGATG
>CAZCPH010000107.1:8241-9576 GCA_964500105.1 uncultured Mariniphaga sp.
AACAGATACAACTGCCGGTAAAGCGCCAGCACAACAGGTCGCTTCGCCTCAGTTGGGTGAGCAGTGAGAACCGGTTCTGCGTGAATCTTCTGCAAATGCCCGGCGATGGTATCTTCCTGAATGCCTTTCGATTTCAAATCGTTGAAAATATTTCCCCACATGCCGCTCACACTTTCCAAACCGCTCTTTTCCTGCCGGGCACGTCGGTTTTGCACAGCTCCGTTTACCTCTGCCAGATTCAGCAACTGAAAACTGATGGAAAACATATGCAACAGTTTCTCGGTATTGCCCGAACTAAAATCAGGCTCATTCCCTGAAATCCAGGGCACCTGCGTTGCCAAAGCAGTTTCATTGTTTTCTTTCAGAACTTCGGAAAAACATTCCAGCAAAAACTCAAGATCACCGTAAGGTTTTCCTATTTGCTCCTTTACTTCACTCAGAAGATGTTTCATAATGTTGTTATTAAACTCCGGGATAATTGATTTGTATTGAAAACAGGATGTTGCACCTTTTTGTTTTGTTTTTTTGAGTTTAACTGCACAAGCCAGCCAATTGTTTCTCTTTATATGTTAAAAAACCAAACTGCAACAACGTTTCGCCTTACAGAACATCAGGTGAAAACCACATCGGCTTCGCCATCCTGAAAAAAGTATCCGTTCTCGGCGAACAAAGCCTCAATTTCCTTCGAATATCCTGCATAACGGACGACTTTTTTGCGATAAATCCAAATTCTTCTGCTTTTTCGAAGCGCTTTTTCCAGCTCAGGATTATAAACCACTAAGCTATCGGCTTTTATGCTGAACAAATATCTCAAGAGCAACTGAGCCACCTGGTTTAGCGTCTCTTTTTCAAAATAAAAAAAGGGAACAGACGCGTGGTTGTCGCGAACCGACAGCAACAAAATAGCCACCAGCTTTTTTTCGCGCCTGATTTCCAGAAATTCCTGTTTAAATTGCGCTACTTTATGTGTAAACGGATAGTCACCAGCAGTTTTTTGTTTTTCAGTGGTTACCCAGGGATACTGAACTATCCAGTTTAGCTTTCCGGCATCTTGCTGCAGAAAACTTCTCCCTCTGTTTTTATTGATAAACGCAGCGTGCTCTGTACCAAGTAATTTTACAACATTCAATGAAAACTCACTGTGCTGATTTCTGTTTTGAACCCTTAATGTCCAAACCGAAAGCGGCACATTGAATAATTTATCAAGCCATGAAAAAAGAAACGGCATCAAACCTTTTTTTCCTTTTTTGCGCAATAAACTGCCGGTGTAAAATCGCAGAAAGAACCTGCTGCCGGTAACAGGAGGTACAAAATGAAACAGGTTTGTTTTTTCGA
>CAZCPH010000108.1:0-9530 GCA_964500105.1 uncultured Mariniphaga sp.
TTTGGCGGAACAGGGTTTGCATTTTTTGCAGCCATTCATTACTGGTTTCCCAAAATTTTTGGCCGGATGTACGATAAAACCTGGGCCAATACCGGCTGGCTTATTTTCTTCATTGGCTTTGTGACCCTTTATTCGCCCATGTTCTATCTGGGAATGATGGGAATGCCCCGCCGCTATTACGACTACCTCCAGGAATTTCACGGCGGGAACATTTTGAGTACCATCGGTTCCTGGGTTTTGGTTACCGGATTTATCATCATCATTGTTAATCTGGTGCGTTCGGCAAGCAGAGGACCAAAAGCTGAAATGAACCCGTGGCACGGAAAAACGCTGGAATGGACAGTGCCATCGCCGCCGCCACTGGAAAACTTTGATGAAATACCAGTGATAGAAGAAAACGACGGACCTTACAATTACAAATAAAACCAAAATCTGATGGAACAGGCAAAACTTGTAGTTCATGACCATTACGACGCCGAGGCCTCAAAGATTGGAATGTGGCTGTTCATATTTACCGAATTGCTTCTGTTTGGCGTCCTTTTCGTTATTTATTCGGTTTACCGTTACATAAACCACGAAGCATTTCACCTGGCAGCAGAAGAGCTGGATACATTTATTGGCGCTGTAAACACGGTTATTCTGCTAATCAGCAGTATGACCATCGCCATGTCAACCACTGCGCTGCAAAAAAAGAACAAGACCCTTACGCTTGCACTAGCGGGCATCACCCTGATTCTGGGCATTGTTTTTTTGGTGAACAAGTATTTTGAATGGGGAGCCAAATTTTCACACGGAATTTTCCCGGGTTCAGAATATTTAATAGAAAGTCTCAGCCAGGGTGAAATCCTGTTTTTCGGCCTCTATTTTATTATGACCGGCCTGCACGCGCTTCACATCATCATCGGGCTGATTCTTATTGCAGTGGTAATGTGGAAAGTTTACACCGGTAAAGTTCATGCTGAACGCGCAGCACTGCTCGAAAATTCGGGCCTTTACTGGCACCTCGTCGATATTATCTGGATATTCCTCTTCCCGTTGTTTTACCTAATTCATTAAAAATACCGATATGGAAAACGAAAAACATCATATTGTACCCTACCGCTTGTATATTTTTGTATTAATCGGGCTTCTGATACTCACTTTTTTATCCATAGCCATTACAGATATTGAGTTGGGCGGCTTAACGGTTGCAGCGGCACTGGCTTTTGCATCGGTAAAAACTTATTTTGTTTTAAAATACTTTATGCACCTTAAATACGACAAACCATACATTGTTTCGATGGTCGTTTTTGTATTTGCCATCTTTATTGTTACAATAGTTGTTACCTTTTTAGATTATTTATACAGATAAAATAACCATGTATAGTTCTGAAATTACACAGGCATCCAATTTTGTAAAAGGCGTTGACACCGCTTTCCTGGTCACTCTCGGAATATCATTTTTCTTTCTCATATTCCTGACGGTTTTAATGCTGGTATTTATTTATAAGTACAACCGCAAAAAAAACCCGAAAGCAACGCAAATTGAAGGTTCTACCAAACTGGAAATTATCTGGACAGTAATTCCGCTGTTGCTCACGCTACTAATGTTTTACTATGGCTGGGCAGGTTACAAACCCATGACGAAAGTACCGGACGATGCCATGGAAGTTACAGTTTACGGCCGGATGTGGAATTTTATGTTCGAATATGAAAATGGCAAACGGACCGACACACTTTACCTGCCAAAAGATAAACCCGTAAAACTGAACCTGGTGGCAATGGATGTATTGCACAGTTTATATATACCTGCATTCAGGGTAAAACAGGATATGGTTCCCGGAAAAGAAAACAATTTTATGTGGTTTGAACCGCAAAAACAGGGAACCTACGAACTGTTTTGTGCCGAATATTGCGGGTTACAGCACTCCTATATGTATTCGTATGTAAAAGTAATTGAAGACACTGCGTTCCAGTCGTGGATGGTAGATACAACGCAGGTGGTGGCCGAAACCCTGGAATCGCCTACAGCGACCGGAAGGAGAATAATGCAGAACATCGGGTGTTTTGCCTGCCATACCATCGACGGAAACAAGCTGGTTGGCCCTTCATTTAAAGGAATCTGGGGAGAAGAAGTAACAGTTACCACTGGTGGTCAGAAAAGGCAAATTGTTGTGGATGAAGAATACATCCGCCGTTCAATTTACGATCCGAATGCTGATATAGTGGACGGATTTAACAGAGGGCTCATGCTGTCGTACGAAGGTCAGCTTAGCGAAGAAGATGTGGATAACATCATCGAATACCTGAAAACATTACATTAAAGGATTTGAAAAAATTCCTGAAAATTATTTTTGAACTGGGCAAAGTGCGCATCTCTTTGCCCGTTTCTTTGTCGGCTCTGGCCGGTTACGTCCTGTTTTCAGGGAGGATTGACGGACAGGGATTGCTCATGGCGGTGGGTGTGTTTCTCATGTCATGCGGATCGGGTGCACTAAACCACTGGCAGGAGAGAAAAACAGATGCGATGATGCCGAGAACAAAAAAACGGCCGATACCCTCGGGCCGGATTTCATCTGCTCAGGGACTGATGGTTGTTTTCGGTTATACCTTAACCGGTTCGCTGATTCTGGCCATTTCAAACCCGCTAATCGCTTTATACTTAAGCTGGGCAACACTGGCATCGTACAACCTGATTTACACTCCGCTGAAAAAAGCAACGGCGTTCGCCGTAATTCCTGGGTCGCTGGTTGGAGCGCTTCCCCCCATGATTGGCTGGGCTGCAGCCGGAGGAAACATTTGGGCAGAACCTATTCTCTTTGTGGCAACGTTCTTTTTTATTGGACAGATTCCACATTTCTGGCTGTTGCTGCTGCTGTTTGGCGATCAGTACAAACTGGCCGGACTTCAAAGTCTTACCGATATTTTTTCAGAGCTACAGATTAAACGAATAACATACACCTGGGTGCTGACGACCATAGCTTCTGCTTTGCTTGTGTTGTATTTTGTAATTGTGCATCCGGTGATTGTGATCCTGCTGATAATCTACATTTTTTACCTGCTCTACACGCTTTCGCGTTCGGTTTTTATTGAAAAGGAATTCAAGGTTTTGCCTGCTTTTTACCGACTCAATTTCCTCTATCTTTTCATGATGTTGTTTCTGATTGCAGACAGCCTGCTGAAATAGCCGATTTTCTATTTCAATTCGAATTCATTCCGCTTTCCGAATCTTTTTAACCGACAGATCATCAAAATACCCCAATTGTTTGTCTTTGTTCCAAAGATATATTTTCAATGTTTCACCTTCCATTTCAGGGGTTGCAACAAAATGAATGCGCAACAGCTGCCATCCGTTTTCATCGGTCAGGGCATAATCGGTTTGTGCTTTGTAAAACTTACGGGCATCTAAGGAAGCAGCGACCAAACGCCCGCTGTTGTTACCGGCATTTCGCCATACTTCAACTTCATATTCTTCACCCGCTTTTAAACCGGTTACCAGGTATTCCATTGCAAACTCCACCGATTCGTCCAATTTCAGCGAAAAATTTCCCGAGCGCGATTTTTCCTGCGACCGCAACGTAGCATTTCCTGTTTGTTCGCCGTTCTTCCCAAGAATAAAGCGGTTATCTGCTGAAACGTGTTCCATATCGCAGAAAAAAAGCTCTTCTGTTACACCTGCAGGTTCATGAACATCAGCATTGTAACGCAAAGTGTCGAGCACATAAATGGTCTGTATCCGTCCTTTGTAAATATTTTTCAACGGAACACCGTTCTGCGAAATTTCAGCCGCTTCTGCTTCATTGTGCGGACCTCCCGTTAATAAAATTTTGTTGCCAAAACGCCCAACCAGTTCTTCAGGTTTTATTTCAGCATTCCAGTTTTTGATTCTTTTTTCAAAAGAATGATAAAAAAACACATTGGGATATAACGACTTTATTTGCGGTAAAAACTGCCTTTTGCAGTACACATCGCCAAAATTGAGCGCCGAATAGGGGTTCAGAGAATTGGGATAGTAATAAATCCGGGTGTAATCCGGGTAATCGCTCTCCAGCATTGCATCGGTCGCTTCCATCTCCTCGTTGGTAATACGGTAGCCTTCGTCGATGTATTTTATTACCGGCGGTTGTTTCCAGAGCAAAAACAGGATAAACACAACAGTTATTGCCGGCCAGGCATTTTTTCTCAGCCCTTCGGGAAACTTGATTTTTAAAGTCGTTTTCATTGCAAAAAACAGGGAAATTCCTGTAAGCTGAAGTACCGGAATCAGGTAGTGGTTGGCATGGTAATGTTTAGCCACCATTAAAATTCCCAGGGCAGACGAAATCACAATTCCGGTTAAAAACAACATCTCTTTGCTCAACGGCTTTTTCTTCGTCAAAAACTGATACAACGCAGGTGTAACGATCACCACTCCTGCAAGAAAGACTCCCGCAAAAATGAAATTGTTTTCAACTATTTTCAGAATATTGGGAAAATAAGTATTGATATCTATAAAACCTTTTTCACCATGCCCGTAAATGCCGGAATGACTTGATAAATCCATGAACCAGTGGTACATATTTTTGTATTCGGGAATAATTGGGATGGTAAAAAGCACAAACGACGGAACAATTCCGGCCAGATAGACCACCTTCTTCTTCAATGTGGGCACAACAATCAGGGGAAAAACTACAACCGGTAAAAAAGTTGCTTTTGTAGCCAAACCAGCGCCGGCCAAAAGCGAAAAAACAAGTACATACTTCCAGGTGTCGGGTTTTCTTTCGAAATAGTAAAACAGAATGGCAATAACGTAAATGCTGGTGAGAAAAACCAGAAACGGTTCGGGCGAAATTTTTGTCCAGGCATGGTCGAGCGTATTGGTGGTCATAAACGTGATTGCCTGCAAAAAAACAGCAATCCATACCGATCCGGTTTTCTTTACCGCCAGCCAACCCAGCAAAAACAAACCAATTGCATTCAAAAACAGCAGCACATTGCGTATTCCCACTACAAAAGCATGCGAGTCTGTAAGCACATGCTGCACCAACGGCTGATTTTCTGCATTTGCAAAGAAATGCTGTGTGGCGATGGTTGCGGCTCCAATCTGAATTACCGTTGTTCCGGGATGGTCGATATACCCCACGCTTTTCCCGTCGCAAATGGCCAGTGCATTAACCAGATAAACATAGTTGGGATCGTTGCCAAACTTTGCCAGATTGAAATTCAGGCCGGTCCAGAGAAACAAGACTGGCAACAAAAGAACGCTGAAGCGAAAAATCTGTTCCGGTTTCATTTTTTTCTTTTGGGTTCGAAAATTCTGTTTTTCATCAATCCCCATTTTTGCAGCCTGTACTGTACCGAAGTTTTCAACACGCCAATGCCGTAAATGCTGCTGTTTTTAAAATTAATGCTCGAGGCATCGTCAAAATATTTGGTGGGGCAGGTTATTTCGGCAATATCGTAACCGACAAACCAAATCTGCGCCAGCATCTGGTTGTCGAACACAAAATTATCGGAGTTGGCTTCGTAATTCACTTTTTCGAGCACTTCGCGGGTGAAAGCACGGTAGCCTGTGTGGTATTCCGAAAGTTTGGCGTTCATCAGAACATTCTGAATGAAAGTCAGTCCGCGGTTGGCAACGTATTTTATGAGGGGCATACCGCCGCGTAAAGCGCCTTTCCCCAAAATCCGGGACCCCAGCACAACATGATACAATCCGCTTGCCAGCAGATTGGCCATGGCAGGAATGAGCTTCGGTGTGTACTGATAATCGGGATGCAACATGATGACAATGTCTGCTCCAATTTCCAGCGCCTTGTTGTAGCACGATTTCTGGTTTCCGCCGTATCCGGTATTTTTTTCGTGCACTATAATATGCCGAATTCCAAGCTTCCTGCCCATTTCCACAGTATCGTCCTTGCTCAGGTCATCCACCAGAATCACATCGTCAACAATGGAAAAATCAATTTCGTTGTACGTCATTTCTATTGTTTTCGACGCGTTGTATGCCGGAAGCACTACGACTACCTTTTTGCCATTAATCATTTGTTCTGTTTTTGTGCGGCAAAAATAGCAAGAAATCAGCAGAGGTAAAAGGCGAAAGGACCGGAAATTGCAGAACATTGGGTACATACACGAATGAACCGAAACATTTTATGCATTTGATTCCGGGAAATACCCATGTAAAACATTACGAAAGCTCAGTGAATCTGTTCTCCGGTCAATGTTTTTTGCTTCAAAAACCGAAAGCTATCACAAATCAAAAAAAGTTCTTAGAGCGAATTTCTTTGTATAAACTGAAACGGGCTTTTAATTCGCCTAAAATTCTTTGTAAGAATCATTTCGGCTGCCAAACGGCCAATTTCATCGTGGCTGGTAGAGATGGTAGTAATGCCGTTTTCCAGAATCTCCTTCACCGGATTATCGTTGTAGGCAACCAAACCCACATCTTCTCCGGGTTTCCAGTTTTCGGTACGGCAAATTTTTATGAACCTGTAGAGGTCATCGTCAGAAATAATGACATAAGCTTCTCCCTTTTTCACATCGCTTTTTCTGAGCTGGTCAATCACCGAAAACTCCAGACCGTTCACCTGGCAAAAAATCTGAAATCCACGCCTGATATACACCGGATAATACTGATCTGCCGGGAAAACAAGGTTAATTTTCCGGTATTTTCGAATCAGACCAATTCCCTCTCCCAGCGCCGACTGGATATCTTTTTCGTACTCCTGATAAACAATCGGATAATCTTTCAGGCTTTCCAGGTTTCGGTCAACCAGCAATACTTTTTCCTTCGGAATGGTGCGGATAACGTTTGCCACATCTCCGTGTTCATCTTTAAAATGCGGAAGAATGACAAAATAATCGTACTTCGTCAAATTGCTGTCAACGATGTTCTTAAATTGCTGCAAATCGTAGTTGTAAATAAAAACGTCGGCAGTTGCTTTACTTCCAAGAGTTTCAATAAACGAATAGTAGAGGTTTCGTTTGTAGTTGCTGAGTTTATTAAAAATGAGCGCCACTTTTATCTGCTTTCTCACATTCACCTGGTTCACGTAATATCCCTTTCCGCGCACCGATGAAAGAACTCCTTTCTTTCGCAGAAAAACATACGCCTTTTCCACCGTATCGCGCGAAAGCAGCAATTCCTCGCTGGTTTCATTGATGGACGGAATACGCTGGCCCTGCTTAAAAATGCCGGATTCAATATCGGAAACAATCAGATTTACCACCTGTTTGTATTTCGGCACCTCCGACTGATGGTTAATTTTTAGTAAATGACTCATAATTTGCAGCGAATTTCCTGCAAAATTAACAGTTGTTTTTACAAATTCACCGTCTAAACTTTTTTAATAAAACCTGAACTTTTCAAAGTAAAAACCGTTGAATTGACTAAACAATAAAAAGCTTTATTTTATGAAATATTTGTTTGTTCTGACAATTGTTGTACTTGCTTTTGCATGCGGTCAGCAGGAAAAAACCGCAACAAAAACCCTGGTCGCCGATACCGACAACGGCGGGCTCACTCTGCCTGATGGCTTTTCGGCTTTGGTTGTTGCCCACGAAATTGGCCGGGGAAGGCACATTGATGTAAATGACAACGGCGACATTTATGTTTCGCTGGCACAACACGACGAAAACAAAGGTATAGCCTGCCTGCGCGACACCACCGGAGACGGCCGGGCTGATGTTGTTAAATACACCGGCGAACATACCGGTACCGGGATAAAACTGCACAAGGGGTATCTCTATTTTGGTGCCGATACGGCAGTAGTGCGCTATCCTCTGCAAACGGGAGAACTTCTTCCTGAAAGCAACTGGGAAATGATTGCCCGCGGTTTTCCGCAGGAAAGGCAGCACGAAGCCAAACCCATGGAATTCGACAACCAGGGAAATATGTATGTTACGGTTGGCGCACCGGCAAATGCCTGTATGGAACAAATGCGCACCAAAGGCTCACCTGGCATGGACCCCTGTCCTATACTGGAATATGCTGGTGGAATCTGGAAATTTAAAGATGATGTTTTGAATCAGGATCAGTTAGCCGACGGCGAACGTTACGCCACCGGAATCCGGCATGCAGTTGCCAACAGCTGGAACAGTGAGGTGAACGAACTGTATGTGGTTCAGCATGGCCGCGACCAGCTGCACCAGTTTTTCCCTGAACTATACGATACAAAACAGAATGCTGAATTACCGGCGGAGGAATTTTTTCTGGTAACCGAAGGCTCCGATTTTGGCTGGCCTTACTGCTATTACGACCAGTTTCAGCAGAAAAAAGTGCTTGCGCCGGAATACGGTGGTGATGGTGAACTGGTGGAACGGTGCGAAAATAAAACCGACCCCATTATGGCATTTCCCGGCCACATTGGCCCAAATGATCTGTTGTTTTACAGCGGTGAAATGTTCCCTGAAAAATACCGCAATGGTGCGTTCATTGCCTTTCACGGATCGTGGAACCGGGCACCTGAGCCACAGTCGGGCTATTTTGTGGTTTTTGTGCCGTTTGAAGGGGCTTATCCCTCGGGCGACTGGGAAATTTTTGCCGACGGTTTTGCCGGAACAGAAACCATAAACAGTACTCGCGATGCTGTTTACCGCCCTTGCGGACTGTCGCAGGGACCCGACGGATCGCTGTATGTAGTGGACAGCAACAAAGGAAAAATCTGGAGAATCATCTATTCATAAAAAACAAAAATCAAATATTTAATTAAATGAAAATCAACAACATGCTCTTTTTACTGCTGGCATTTTTATTGAGTGCCTGCGGCGGACGCAATCAAAATTCCCAACAACAAACACAAACTCCGGCAGCCAATTCAGAAAAATCTGCTGAAATGGCCAACCATCCCGGAAAAAAAGTGTACGATTCGGTTTGCCTGGCCTGCCACATGGCCGACGGTTCAGGTGTTCCCGGTATGCATCCTCCACTCATTCAAACCGACTGGGTGAACGGCGATAAGGAAAGACTAATCGAAATTACGCTGAACGGAATGAGTGGCAAAATAGAGGTGAACGGTGAGACCTACAACAGCATAATGCCGCCTCACTCCCACCTCAGCGACAAACAGATTGCCGATGTGCTAACCTACATCAGGCAAAGTTTTGGCAACAATGCCAGTGAAATTACTGTGCCGGAAGTGCAGAAAGTCAGGAACCAATAGAAAGGCTATTCGCCCAGTATTTTAATGGTGGTTCGCCGGTTCAAACGACGTCCTTCGGGGTTGTCGTTTGCGGCAACCGGGTGGTTTTCTCCGTAGCCGGTCCATTTGAGCCGGCTTTTTTCAATGCCGTTTTCCACCAGAAAACTGACCACCGACTGCGCACGTTTTTCAGAAAGCTCCAGATTCTTTTCTGCTGAACCGGTGTCATCGGTATGCCCCTGAACCTCAACCTGAAGGGTAGAATTTTCGGTCAGAAAAGTTACCAGCTTCTTCAGTTCAGGCTCCGATTCCGGCAGAATACGAAACGAGTCGGTTTCGAAATAGATGTTGTGTAAATCCATTTCGGCACCAACTTTCACCGGGGTTAAAGCAATTTCCAGCACATACGGGTCGTAAACTTTCCTGGAA